>NZ_JBSVXS010000005.1:0-129573 GCF_054070155.1 Pseudomonas sp. SDT291_1_S447 | reverse complement strand
ACATTTGGAATGCGTTCTTCTGTGGGAGCGAGCTTGCTCGCGAAGGGGCCAGACCAGACCAGACCAGACCAGACCAGACCAGACCAGACCAGACGCAGAACAGGCTGGACTAGCTACCGCTTTCAGTGCGGCGGCTACTGACCTCGGCCGGCACATCATCCCCGGCCATGCGCTTGCGGAACAACGCCGCACGCGCCAGCAGCAATGTCGTCACCGGCACAGTGATCGCCAGCAAAATCGGAATCAGCCAAGCATGTATGACCGGCCCCGACTTCAGCGCCGAAAAGCAGATGATCGACGCCAGTGCCACGCACCATGCCCCGAGCGTTGAAGCCAGTGCCGGCGGATGCATGCGCTGGAAATAATCCTTCATGCGCAATAATCCGATCGCGCCGATCAACGCAAACAGACCGCTGAGTACCAGCAGGATCGCCACCGGAATCTCAACCCACAGAGACAATTCAGCATTCATTCGATCACCTCGCCACGCAGCAGGAATTTCGCCAGGGCAAACGAGCCGACGAAGCCGAACAGCGCAATCAGCAGCGCCGCTTCGAAGTAAGTGTCACTGGAATAGCGAATACCCAGGGTCAGCATCATCAGCATGGCGACGATGTACAGGTAGTCCAGCGCCAGAACCCGATCCTGCGCCGACGGGCCTTTGAACAGGCGCACCAGGGTCAGCACCATGGCCAGCGAGAACAGGAACAGCGTCAGCAGAATCGCGTTCGACAGTAATGGGCTCATTCGAAAATCTCCATCAGCGGCCGCTCGTAGGTGCTCTTGAAGTGCTCGATGAATTGCGTTTCGTCATCCAGATCCCAGACGTGCAACAACAGAATGCTGCGATCCAGCGACAGTTCCGACCATACCGTGCCGGGCACCACCGTGCAGATCATCGCCAGAGTCGCCAGGCCGTGGGCGTCGCGCAAATCCAGCGGGACTTTGACAAAGCCTGAGCGCGGAGGGCGCCGACCAGCATTGAGCACGCCCCACGCAACGATCAGGTTGGACATCACCACATCACGGCCCACGAGCAGAAACAGGCGCAGAATCGTTCCCGGACGGCGAATACGCACTTTTTTCGGGCGCAGTTTGCGCATCATCAACGGTGCAGCAAAACCCAGTATCGCGCCAAGCAGCAGATTGCCCGGGCTGATCGACAGGTTCAGGGTCAGCCACAGAACGCACAGTGCCAGTGACAACAACGGGGCAGGAAATACACGCTTCATGGCTGCACCTCCAGCATCGCCGATTTGGCTTCCGGGCTCGGTACGGCACGGGTGCCGAGCACCGCCATCACGTACTGCTGCGGGTTGTGCAACGCCTCGGCGGTGGCCTGGGTGTAACGCAACAGGGGTTCAGCCTTGAAGGTCAGGACGATGCTCAGTCCCAGCAACAGGAAGATTGGCGCGCATTCGAGTTTGCGCAGTAGCGGTGAAGGGCGCTCTTCGGGCGTCCAGAAGCGCTGGATGCCGAGACGCGAGAACGCCATCAGCGATGCCAGCCCGGTGAGAATCAGCAATGCCAGCAACGCCCAGGCCGCGTTGGAAATCGGCGCGCCAGTGCCCAGCCCCAGCGGATTGAGCAGCGCGCCGATCAGGCTGAGTTTGCCGATAAAGCCGGACAGCGGCGGCATGCCGATGATCAGCAATGCGCAGGCGATGAAGCTCAGGCCGAGAAACGCCATGGTCCACGGGATGACCTGACCGACCACCGCTTTCTGCTCGTCATCGAGGTTGATGCCTTTGGGCGGCTGCAGGGATTCCTGTGGGCGCGGCAGCAGTTCGCTTTCATCCTCTAGCGGGATCTCGTTGGCGGAACGAGAACGTTCGATCAGCTCGGCCAGCAGGAACAGCGCGCTCAATGCCAGCGTTGAGCTGACCAGATAGAACAGCGCTGCGCCGATCAGGTTCGGTTGGGCGAAGCCTACGGCGGACAACAGGATACCGGCCGACACCAGAATGCTCAGACTGGCCATGCGCTCCAGTCGTTGTGCAGCGAGAATCGCCAGCGCCGCGCAGGCCATGGTCGCCATGCCGCCGTAGATCAGCCAGTCGCCGCCAAAGAACGCAGACGCTCCGGCCTGCCCGGAAAACAGAAGGGTCCACAGGCGCAGCAGGGTGTAGACGCCAACCTTGGTCATGATCGCGAACATCGCCGCGACCGGCGCACTGGCCGAGGAGTAGGCCGGCACCAGCCAGAAGTTCAGCGGCCACATACCGGCCTTGGCCAGGAACGCGACGGCGAGAATCCCGGCGCCGGCATGCAGCAAGCCACGGTCAGCTTCCGGCACCAGCGGAATCTTCAGCGCCAGATCGGCCATGTTCAACGTGCCCGTGACGCCGTAGATAAGTGCCGCGCCAATCAAAAACAGCGAAGAGGCCAGCAGATTGATCGAGATGTAATGCAGCCCCGACGAGACCCGCGCCCGACCCGATCCATGCAACAGCAAGCCATAAGACGCGGCCAGCAGCACTTCGAAGAACACGAACAGGTTGAACAGATCCGCCGTCAGGAATGCGCCGTACAGGCCCATCAATTGAATCTGGAACAACGCGTGGAAGCTCGAACCGGCGCCATCCCAACGTGCCATGGCGAAGAGCAGGGCGCTGACGCCGATGATCCCGGTCAGCACCAGCATCAGCGCCGACAGCCGATCGACTACCAGCACGATGCCGAATGGCGCCTGCCAGTTGCCCGGCAGGTACACGCCGATGGAACCGGGCACGCCGGTGGTTTGCGTCCATTGCAGCAACAGCACCGAAATGAACAGGCCGACGAGGCTGGAGAACAGATTGATTTTCGCCTTCAGCGGTCGGTGCCGCTCGCCGAGCATCAGCATGATGGCGGCGGTCAGTAGCGGCAGCAGAATCGGTGCGGCGATCAGGTGCGTCATCGCCATCATTCTTTAGGCTCCCGGCCGTCGACGTGGTCAGTGCCGGTCAAGCCGCGCGAGGCGAGCAGAACGACGAGGAACAATGCGGTCATGGCGAAGCTGATGACGATCGCGGTGAGTACCAGGGCCTGTGGCAGCGGGTCGGTGTAATGCAGCAAATCCTGGGTGACGCCGTCCTTGATCACCGGCTCCTTGCCGATGAACAGACTGCCCATGCTGAAGATGAACAGATTGACGCCATACGACAGCAGGCACAGGCCCATGACCACCTGGAACGTCCGTGGCCGCAGGATCAGCCAGACGCCGGACGCGGCGAGTACGCCGATGGCGATTGCGATGACTTCTTCCATCAGACGGCTCCTTTGCTGGCGACGGACTTGGGCAGCGATGCGGTCTTGTGACCCCGCACCGATTGGTGGGCGAGGGCGGTGAGGATCAACAGCGTCGAACCGACCACCACGCCATACACGCCAATGTCGAAGAACAGCGCGCTGGCGACATGGATGTCACCCAGCAGCGGCAAGCTGAAATGCCAGGTGTGGGTGGTCAGGAACGGATAGCCGACAACCATTGCCCCCAGCCCGGTGGCGGTGGCAAACAGCAAGCCGGTGCCCATCCAGCGCAGCGGCCGCAGGCTCATTTGCGCCTCGACCCACTGTGTGCCGGCGACCATGTATTGCAAGATGAACGCCACCGACATCACCAGACCGGCGACGAAACCGCCGCCCGGTTGATTGTGCCCGCGCATGAACAGGTAGAACGACACCACCAGCGCAATTGGCAGCAACAGACGCACCAGCACTGCCGGCACCATCATGAAGCCGAGCGCGGTGTCGCTGGCCGAACGCGGGTTGACCAGATCGGTGACCACGTCCGGCGCCAGCAAGCGTTGCTGAGCGGGCAGTTGTAGACTTTCTTTCGGTGGGCGGAAACGGCGGAGCAGGGCGAATACGGTCAGTGCCACGGCAACCAGCACGGTGATTTCACCGAGGGTGTCGAAGCCACGGAAATCCACCAGCATCACGTTGACCACGTTGCTGCCACCGCCCTCGGGCATGGCGCGGCTGAGGTAGAACGAGGAAATGTCGTTCGGCGTCTGCCGCGTCAGCATGGCGTAGGACAGCAGCGCCATGCCACCACCGACGGCAATCGACAGCAGCAAGTCGCGCAGACGGCGAATGCGTGCCTTGCGCAGGCTGCTTGGCAGTGGCGAGACTTCTTCGATGCGGCGTGGCAACCAGCGCAGGCCGAGCAGGATCAGCACGGTGGTCACCACTTCGACCGCCAGTTGTGTCAGGGCCAGATCGGGCGCGGAGAACCAGACGAAGGTCACGCAGGTCATCAAGCCGCAGACGCTGACCATGGTCAGCGCGGCGAGACGGTGATATTTGGCTTGCCACGCGGCGCCAAGGGCGCAGGCGATGGCGAGCAGCCACAGGGTCACGAAAACAATGGAACCGGGGATTTTCGGCCGGTCGCCCCAGCTCAGCGAGCTGTGCAACATCGGGATCAGACCGGCGAGTACCGCCGCCAACACCATCAGGAACAATTGCATCTGCAGACGCTTGGTGCCGAGTCGCCGCTCCAGGCGTCGGGCCAGGCGCATCATTACCACCAGGCTGCGCTCGAACAGGCGCTTGCCGTTGAAGCGGCCAACCAACGGCGGGTACTTGAAGCGTCCGCGCTTGAGCTGATTGCGCAGCAACAGATAGACAATGATGCCGCCTGACATGGCGATCAGGCTCATGATCATCGGTGCGTTCAGACCGTGCCAGATCGCCAGGCTGTATTCCGGCAGTTCGCCGCCGACGACGGGCAATGCCGCTGCCGCGAGCAATGGACCGACGATCTGCGCCGGGAAAATCCCCACCAGCAAGCAAGTGAATACCAGCAACTCGACCGGAGCACGCATCCAGCGCGGCGGTTCGTGCGGGGTGTGGGGCAGATCGGTGGCCGGTGGACCGAAGAACACATCGACGGTGAAGCGCAGGGAATAGGCAACGCTGAACGTACCGGCAATCGTCGCCACAATCGGCAGCGCTGCTTCGACCCACGCGGTGGCGTTGATGAACACGGTTTCGGCGAAGAACATCTCTTTTGACAGGAAACCGTTAAGCAGCGGCACGCCTGCCATCGAGGCGCTGGCAACCATGGCCAGTGTTGCGGTGAACGGAATCAGTTTGATCAGGCCGCTGAGTTTGCGGATATCACGGGTGCCGCTTTCGTGGTCGATGATGCCGGCGGCCATGAACAGCGAGGCTTTGAAGGTCGCGTGGTTGAGAATATGGAACACCGCTGCTACCGCCGCCAGCGGACTGTTCAGACCCAGCAACAGGGTGATCAGACCGAGGTGGCTGATGGTCGAGTAAGCGAGCAGACCTTTGAGATCGTTCTGGAACATCGCGCAGTACGCGCCGAGCAACAGCGTACACGCGCCGGCCCCACTGACGATGTAGAACCATTCTTCACTGCCGGACAGCGACGGCCACAGCCGCGCAAGCAGGAAAACCCCGGCTTTGACCATGGTCGCCGAGTGCAGATAGGCAGAAACCGGTGTCGGCGCCGCCATTGCGTGCGGCAACCAGAAGTGAAAAGGAAACTGCGCACTTTTGCTGAGTGCGCCGATAAGAATGAGGGGTAAAAGAATAGGGTAGAGGGCGTGTGCACGAATCATGTCGCCGGCGGCCAGGACCTTGTCGAGGTCATAGCTGCCGACGACATGGCCGAGAATCATGACCCCCGCCAGCAGGCATAATCCGCCGGCACCGGTGACCATCAGCGCCATGTACGCACCGCGACGGGCGTCGGCGCGATGGTGCCAATAGCCGATCAGCAGGAACGAGAAGAGGCTGGTCAGCTCCCAGAAAAACACGATCTGAATCAGGTTGCCGGAGATCACCAGACCGAGCATGGCGCCCATGAACGCCAGGAAAAACGCGAAGAAACGCGGCACCGGATCGTCCGGCGACATGTAATAACGCGCATAGAGAGAAACGAGCGTGCCGATGCCCAGCACCAACATCGAGAAAAGCCAGGCGAAGCCGTCCATGCGCAGAACGAAGTTCAGACCGAGGCTGGGCAGCCACATGAACTCTTCGCGGATCACGCCGCCGTGAGCAATTTGCGGGTACAACATCGCGACCTGGACGGTGCCGATCAAAGCGACCAGGCCTGCCAGCAGGGATTCGGTATTACGCGCGTTGTGAGGCAGCACCGCTGCCAGACAGCTGCCAATGAATGGCAGAAGCAGTAGAACTATCAGGGACATAGGCTTCTAATCTGCGGAAGTTTGTGAAGCATCATACGTGCCAGCTCCCCGATCACCAAACGCCAGGATGTCTCAGAATCCTACAAAGTAGTCTGGAATTTTCTGTTTGGCATTGTTTCAGGTAGATGGATGTTGCTTGGGATGGCCTCATCGCGAGCAGGCTCACTCCTACATTTGGAATGCGTTCCCCTGTAGGAGTGAGCCTGCTCGCGATAGCAATAATTCAGACTGTGAAGATTTCGGAGCTTTATCCCTGTGCTTCCCGCTCCAGCTCAGCTTCGGCTTCTGCAACCTTCCCCTTGGTCTTCAGCTCACTGACAATCACCGCCGCCACAATCAACCCGGCGCCCACCAGCGCAATTGCCGGCAACCGTTCCCCGGCAATCCGCCCGACAATTCCGGCCCACACCGGCTCACCGGCATAGATCAGCGTTGCCCGAGTTGGCGAAACACTTTTCTGCGCCCAGTTCATCGCCACCTGAATCGCTGCACTTGCTGCGCCCAACCCCAGCGCGGTCACCAGCAGGGTCCAGGAAAAACCCGGAATCATTTCCCCGGTCGGCACCACCAACAGAAACGACAGCACAGACGTCGTTGCCAGTTGCACAACAGTCACCCGGCGCACATCGACCTGGCCAGCATAGGTGCTGATCAGAATGATCTCTGCCGCGATGGCGATCGCGCTGATCAATGTGGCAATTTCACCCGGACTGAAATTCAGCGCAGCCCCGGACGGCCCCGACAGCAACATCAGCCCGGTGAACGCCAGCATGATGCCAATGCTCGGCATCAACCCCGGCCGCCGCCCCAGCACCAGCCATTGCAGCAACGGCACGAACGGCACGTACAGCGCGGTGATGAACGCCGATTGACTGCTCGGGATCGTTTGCAAACCGACCGTCTGCAGGCCGTAACCGAGCATGATCGCCACGCCAATAAAAGCGCCAGCCTTGAGTTCGAACAGGGTCAATTCACGCAGATGACGCCACGAGAACAACGCGACAATGCACGCCGCTGCGGCAAAACGCAGGCCGACAAAAAACATCGGGCCGCTGACGGTCATCGCATGCTGAACCAGCAGGAAAGTACCGCCCCAGATCATGGTGATCAGCACCAGCACGCACTCGGCTTTGCTGAAACGAGAGAAACGAAGGGGAGTGGGGGAGCTGTTCTGCGACGTCATGACCTTGCGCACTATAAAAAGGAGGCCGCACAATGCGCCCAACGTTGCGCAGTATACTGCCCAACCTCACTGAGTGAGCAATATAGTGCACAAAGATTCAACGCAACGGGCGTCCGTCCTGCAACACGTCAGCCTGAATGTGCGGCGCCTACGGCATGCCGCCGACATGAGCCAGACCGCGCTGGCAGAAAAGTCCGGGGTCAGCCGGCGCATGCTGGTGGCGATCGAGGCGGGTGAAAAGAACGTCAGTCTGACTACGCTTGATCGCGTCGCCGAAGCGCTCGATGTGGCGTTCAGCGATCTGATCCAGGCGCCGGATGCCCGCGATCCAAGCCGCATCAACGAGGTGGCCTGGGCAGGCACCCACCCCGGCAGCAAAGCGGTGTTGCTCTCCAAAGCCACGGCGACTCGCGAAGTCGAGCAATGGGAATGGTGTCTGCAACCCGGCGAGGTCTATCCGTCGCAAGCGGATGCCGAGGGCTGGAGCGAGCAGATTTTCGTCTTCGAGGGTTGCCTGACGCTAATGCTCGGCGATCAGCCGCAGCACATCGGCACGGGTGAGTTTTTCATGTTTGCCAGCAATCAGCCGCATTCCTATCGCAACGATGGCGATGTCGCGGCGCGGTTTGTGCGCAATGTGGTGATTTGAATGAGTCAGAGCGCAGACATCCTGATTATCGGTGGTGGCCTCAGTGGCACGATGCTGGCGGTACAATTATTGCGTCTGCCTGGCCGGCGTAAGGTCCTGATTGTTGAACCGCGTGCGGAACTGGGACGGGGCGAGGCGTACAGCGCGGTCGAGTTGGGTCACACACTCAATGGCAACGCCGCACGCATGAGCGTCGATCCGGGTAATCCGGATGACCTGACGCAATGGCTGACCGAGCATATTGCCGGCGGTGGCTGGCCTGAATCCGCCGAGCAGGATGTGCCGGTCAGCGAACTGTTTCCGCCGCGTGGGTTGTTCGGCGTCTATGTGCAGCAGCGCCTGGGTGAAGCGCGCAGAGTAGGGGCGCTGCATGACTCAAGTGTTGAACACATTCGTGCGGAGGTCGTCGATCTGCAAGTTGACACCGACTCGGTGCAGCTAACGCTGAGCGATGGCCAATCATTGCGCGGTGGCTACGCTGTCCTGGCGACTGGAATGTTCCCTGCCGCGCGAACCCCGCAGAAAACCTCCAGCGGTCTCAACGCTGCCGCGCTCGACCCATGGGATGTCGCGGCGATGCGTCAACTCGATCGGCAATCGACGGTGCTCATCATCGGCTCCGGCCTGACCATGGTCGATGCCGTGGTGTCCCTGGAGCATGCCGGGCATCGTGGGCCGATCGAAGTGTTTTCCCGGCATGGCTTGTTGCCCCATGTGCGCCGACAACCACCGGCCTGGGTGGATTTTCTTGGCGCCGATCACAGTATTCGCACGCCACGGCAGTTATTGCGCGAATTGCGTCGGCAATGCCGGGCAGCCATCGCGCAAGGTATCGATTGGCAGGCGCCACTGGACACGGTTCGGGTGCACATCGCTCGGTTGTGGAGTCAGGCGACTGACGCGCAGCGTCGACAATTCGTACGGCATGTACGGCCGTGGTGGGAAAGTCATCATCATCGTTCGCCGCCGATGAGTGCGGCGCTGGTTGAGCGTCTTTATAAAGAAGGGCGATTGCGTATTCAGGCAGCTTCGTTCAAAGGGCTTGAGCCAAGTCCGGACTGTGGCGCCCGTATTCGCATTCGACGGCGCGGAGAGTCGAAAACCTGCGTGGTGCAAGGCGCCGCGTTGATCAATTCCAGTGGAATTGAATACGACTGGCGCCGAGTTGCGCGACCGTTGCCGCAGCAGGTGCTGGCGCGGGGTTTGGTGCAGCCGGGGCCATTGGCGTTAGGAATCGCGGCGGCCGTGGATGGCGCGGTGCTGGATGCCGAGGGGCGTGCGGCTAGCCGGTTGTTTGCCATGGGACCACCGTTACGCGGGATGTGGTGGGAGAGCACGGCGGTGACGGATGTGGCGTTGCAGGCCAAGGCGCTGGCGGCGCGGTTGGTGGGATAAGGTTGATGGTGTTCTTTCGGGCCTCTTCGCGAGCAGGCTCGCTCCCACAGGGATTCAGGTTGTAAACACCATTTTTGCCACACCACAGAACCTGTGGGAGCGAGCTTGCTCGCGAAGGGGTCATCTGATTCAACATCTCTGTTGACTGGAAGACCGCTATCGCTGGCAAGCCAGCTCCCACATGGATTGTGTGATGGCTTAAAGGTTACGCCACCACTCGATAACACGGCACATACGCCGCGCCGCCCGGCAGTTTCATCCGGTGTTGGGCGACGAAGGCTTTGAGCAGCGCATCGAGCGGTTGCATGATCGCCGCGTCACCACGGATCTGGTACGGCCCGTGCTCTTCGATCAGGCGAATGCCCTTGTCCTTGACGTTGCCGGCGACGATCCCGGAGAACGCCCGGCGCAGATTGGCCGCGAGTTCGTGCGGTGGCTGGTCGCGGTGCAGTTTGAGGTTGGCCATGTTTTCGTGGGTCGGATCGAACGGACGCTGGAAGCCTTCGTCGATTTTCAGCAGCCAGTTGAAGTGGAACGCATCGTTGCGCTCGCGGCGGAACTGCTTCACTGCTTTCAGGCCTTGAGTCATCTGCCGCGCCACTTCGGCCGGGTCGTCGATGATGATCTCGTAGTGCTGCTTGGCCGCTTCGCCGAGAGTGGCGATGACGAAGGCGTCGAGCTGTTCCAGATACGGCGCGGCATGTTTCGGCCCGGTGAGGATCACCGGGAACGGCAGCCCCTTGTTGTCCGGGTGCATCAGTATGCCCAACAGATAGAGGAATTCTTCCGCAGTACCGGCACCGCCCGGGAAGATGATGATGCCGTGGCCAACACGGACGAAGGCTTCCAGACGTTTCTCGATGTCCGGCAGGATCACCAGCTCGTTGACGATCGGGTTCGGCGCTTCGGCGGCGATGATGCCCGGCTCGGTCAAACCCAGATAACGCCCGCCGTGAATACGCTGTTTGGCGTGGGCAATGGTCGCGCCTTTCATCGGGCCTTTCATCACGCCCGGGCCGCAACCAGTGCAGATGTCGAGGCTGCGCAGGCCGAGTTCGTGGCCGACTTTCTTGGTGTATTTGTATTCTTCGGTGTTGATCGAGTGGCCGCCCCAGCACACGACGATTTTCGGCTCGACGCCCGGGCGCAGGGTGCGCGCGTTACGCAGCAGGTGGAAGACGTAGTCGCTGATGCCTTGCGAGGTGGTCAGGTCGATGCGTTGGCTGTCGAGTTCGTTTTCGGTGTAGACGATGTCGCGCAGGGCGCTGAACAGCATTTCGCGGGTGCTGGCGATCATTTCGCCATCGACGAACGCGTCGGCCGGCGCGTTCAACAGCTCCAGGCGTACGCCGCGATCCTGCTGGTGAATGCGGATTTCGAAGTCTTTGTAGGCTTCGAGGATGGTCTTGGCGTTATCGACATGGGCGCCGGTGTTGAGGATGGCCAGGGCGCACTGGCGGAAGAGGGTGTAGGTGCTGCCGGATCCGGCTTCGCTCAGTTGCTGAACTTCACGTTGAGAAAGGGTTTCCAGGCTGCCTTTCGGGCTGACCGAGGCATTGATTACGTGTCGTTGGGTCATGCAATGATCCTTAAAACGATGTCATCTCAAGACTAGGCGATGGCATCCGAATAGTGTGTATCCATGAATGAAGATGGCACGATCTGCGCTATACCGCCATGTCCCCGTTGGACGCTGAAAAGATGAAAAGGAGCCCCAGCATAGCTAAATCCGCGCTAGAGGCGATAATGCGCCGGCCGGTTTTTTCAGTTAGCCCTTTTGTCGCTCAAGGAAGTCATTTGTGATGTTCGAGATTCAGCCGATGGACGCCGCCACCTTTCGCCAGCAGACGCGACGCAGCACGATCATCATCGCCGTGCTGTTCCTGGTGCTGGCGATGCTGTTTTCCGGCGTGGCGGTGGCGCTGTTCGGCGAGCCCGGCGGCGATAACCTGCGCTTCAATGTCGGCGGGGTGTTTGTCGCCTTTCTGCTGACCGCTGCGTTATTGCGCGGGCGCTTCTGGAATCAGAGCTGGATGGCGCCAGCGGTGTACAGCTGGCGGCTCAAGCGCAATCTGATGAGCATCACCAATGTGATGCATCAGGTGACGGCGGCGGTGGAGCAGAACGATCCGACGGCGATGAAGGTTCTACGCTTCTACCATCTGGGATTGACGCAAATGCACGAACTGGACGGCAACTCCAGCGATCACGGGCAGCTGTGGCGCGAAGCCGAGGCGCACAAGGCGCGGATGCAGGCGCTGGGACTCGATACCGAGCAGACGCGCCTGGATCCGGCCTGGCTGGAGGCGTTGAAGCCAACTTCGCGCTGAAACGTCCGCAGTATAAGTTTCAGCCAAAGATCAGTGAGCGATGAGTGCCTGCACCGGCGCGGGCCCCATCGCCAACTGCCAGCGCTACTGAACCGGCAGCCAATGCCGCATCTCCGCAGGCAAATACGCCGGCGACGCTGGTTTGTTGTGTCGCGTCAGTCTGAATAAACGGTCCCATCGGGCCATCCTCGAATGTACATCCCAATTGTTCAGCCAGCGGGCTGGCCATGCGTGTGCGTGGCATGGCGAACAGGCCTGCAACGGCGATGACCTGACCATCGCTGAGTACCACGTCCGCACGCTCGCCACGGATATGACTGACCGGCCGGGTTTCCAGGGTTACACCGCGGCGATCCAGTTCCGCCAATTGTTCGGCATCCGGCTCGAACACGCCGTTGGTGAAGAACGTGGTCGGGCCCCAATCCGGCAGTAGCAGGGCGTGATGAATCGACATGGGTGACGTCGCCAATACGCCGATCGCGCCTTGATTCAGTTCATAACCGTGGCAGTACGGGCAATGAAAAACGCTCTGCCCCCAGCGTTGCCTGAGGCCGTCGATGGCCGGCAACTCGTCGATGACGCCCGAGGCCAGGATCAGTCGCTTGGCGCTGAGCCATTGTCCGCTCTCGGTGCGCAGATCGAATCCGCTGTCAGTCCGAGTCGCTTCAACTGCTGTATCCGTTAGCCATTGCACGCTGGGGTAAGCCAGTAACTGTGCGCGTGCTTCGTCAGCAATTTGCCCCGGTGCACGTCCATCCTGGCCGAGGAAACCGTGGGATGTTTCGGCAAAACGGTTGCGTCGCAGTCCTGAATCCAGCACCAGCACATTGCGTCGGGCGCGGGCCAGTTGCAGGCCGGCGGACAGCCCGGCATAGCTGCCGCCGACGATGATGGCGTCGTACACCATGAGCGAATCTCCTCTTGAATTTTCAGAGTACACCGTAAGTTACGAGAAATATTGCTGTCAATAGTCTCGTAACTTCAGACCTTGCAAGCGATACTCGGCGCATCTTCGCAACGGCTTGAAAAAAGGATCATCGATGAGAAACGACACGCGGTTATCGCGCATGCTCCATGTGTTGATTCACATGGCTCGCCATGAAAAGCGCGCGACCTCGGAAACCATCGCCGGCATGCTTGGCACCAACCCGGTGGTGGTGCGGCGCACCATGGGTTTGCTCAAGGAGCAGGGGTTTGTGACGTCAGAGAAGGGCCATCAGGGAGGCTGGGCGCTGGCCAAACCGCTGGCGCAGATCACCCTGCTGGATATCCACCAGGCGTTGGGCACGCAGTCGATTTTTTCCATCGGTTTGTCGACGGATCACCCGGAGTGTCTGGTCGAGCAAGCGGTGAACGCCGCACTGACACGCACCTTCGATGAGGCGCAGGCGCTGTTGCTGTCGCGGTTGGGCGGCATCACCTTGGCGGACCTGGCAGCGGATTTCGAGGCCCGCTTCAAGTCAGTCGGCGAGGATAATTAAAGCGGCGAAGCGGCGCGACGATGTTTCCATGAGCGAAATGCCCGCCCATACACCAGCAGGTTGACCGCCAGCACGACGCTGCCGAGCGCCAGTTGAATCTGCGGGGTGAGCCCGGCCGGATAGATGATCGGCCAGATGTAATGCTCGATGAAGCCGCCGGCGTATTCGGTCTGCCCGGCGGCGTGGCGCATAAGGTTTTCCCAGTACGTCAGCGGACAGGTCAGATGCAGCACCTCGACCGCCACGCCCCAGGCGGCAGCCGGCAAATGCAGCCACATCACCCGTGGCCATTTGAGGACCAGCAGCCCGCCAAACAGCACGAACAGAATGAAGGACAAATGAAACAGCACCAGCCCGTCGGCTGCGATTCGGTACAGCATGTCGTCTCCCTGACGCGGTTGTGAATGGCGCTATGTTACGCCGCTCAGGGCATTAAAGGTCAGTGCGAAAGTCAGCGAATTGCGCGCTCATCCGGCCGATTTCCCACAAGTGCGCAAGATTGTTCAAGCCAGAAAGGCGAAATGGCTGGCACAGTCTTCGACCGTTTTCCTGATTGAAGAACGTTTATGTCTGATGCACTTATGCCGCGCAGTGCGTTCCTTCGCGGCGCTGCGGCGATCATGCCGTTGTCTCTGGCCACCGCGCCATGGGGGCTGCTGGCCGGCTCCATGGCGATCGAGGCCAACCTCACGCCGCTGCAAGGGCAGGGCTTGTCGAGCATCGTGTTTGCCGGTGCGGCGCAATTGGTCGCGATCGGCATGCTCAAGGGCGGTGCGGGGATTTTTTCGATTCTGCTGACCACGCTGCTACTGACCTCGCAGCACTTGCTCTATGGCATGAGCATGCGCTCGGTGATTTCGCCGCTGCCGGGGCGCTGGCGCATAGGTCTGGGCTTTTTGCTCACCGATGAGTTGTTTGCACTGACCAGTCAACATGATCGTCAGCAGTTCAATCGCTGGTATGCGCTGGGCGTCGGTTTGACGTTCTACATCGCCTGGAATCTGTTCACCTTCGCCGGCATTGTCCTCGGCAGCAGCATTCCGGGGCTTGAGCACTTGGGGTTGGATTTCTCGATTGCCGCCACGTTTATCGCATTGATCACGCCGGTGGTGCGTAACGTACCGACGCTGGTATGTGTGGCGGTGTCGCTGTTTTGTTCAGTGCTGTTCAGTTACTGGCAATGGGGTTCGGCGCTGGTGTTGTCCGGACTGGCCGGAATGAGCGCAGGGTTTATCTGCAACAAGCTGTATCGGGAGCGCACATGATGGTTTGGGCGGTGATTTTTGGCATGGGGCTTCTGGTGTTTCTCAATCGCTACGTGTTTCTCGAACCGCGTTTGCCGGTGCGTCTGAGTAGCAATGCGCGACAGTTTCTCGGGTTTGCGGTACCGGGGATGTTGACCGCGATCTGTGGGCCGATTGTCTTCATGCCCGACAAACAGCTGAATCTTCAGTGGGATAATCCCTACCTGCTCAGTTCGCTGGTGGCGATCGCTCTGGTGATCTACACGCGCAGTACTTTGCTCAGCATGTTGTTGAGCATGGCGTTCTTCTTTTTGCTGCGCTGGTGGCTGTAAGTTGTCTGTTCTACGCTTCAGGGATGAAAGGTTACTGATCACGGGAGGTGCACATGGCGACTGAGCAAAAGCATCCAGAGACGGATGACGAAGACACGGATGAACCGACGCAAGAAGAAATAGAGCGGGAGAAGCACAAGGAGCAGACCTGGAAGCACGATGATGGCCGAGAGCTTTCCGATCCTGACCGCAAGTTTTGAGTGACTTCTACGATAAAGCCCCACAAGTGTGGGGCTTTTTTACGGTTTCAAAGTTCGTCCAACTGCGTGAAATCGGGGTGTGTGGCCCGATATCCCAAGGTTCGATCAATCCACGCATTGAGCTCGTTGACCATCACCGGCGCGTGGCCCGGATACCCTTCAAGGGTGGTGCGCAGGATGCGTTCGATATCGGGTACGGCACGCAGGTTTCGGGTCTTGATGTAGTGGCCGATAAAACAGTCGAGTTCAAAGCGTTCTGTCATGGACAGATAAATACACTCCAGGCCGCTGACCTGTTTGATTGCAAAATCGTCGCGCAACTTATTTCTCTGCAAGGCTTGTAGACGTTAGGGGGTTCCTGGTTTGTTGACTCTTTGGTCAACTGGTATACCAAATGGAAATGCGGCGCGCATGCTAGCCGTAGTGCATCTAAATGTATGTATGACGGTTGAAATGTCAGACAGGCGGTTAGTTCATTCAAACGTGTGTTTTATGTGCGCCGTCTCAAAAATGAAACAGGGGTTGTAACGGCAGTGATTCGCTCTATGAGTTGCTAAAGTTTGCAATAGTTTTATTCCTTATAACGCTGCGTCAAAAGATCGCAGCCTTCGGCAGGTTCTACATTGATAGACGCGTGAAGTCGGTAAATGTTTAAGTCTGCTCAATAATCAAACTGGCGCCCTGATTGCGTGCGTTACCGACAGCTTTGCCGACTTTGTACCACTCGAACGCTTCGCTACCTTCGCCTTCGAACAGCAGCATTTGCTCGGCGCGTTCAACCGGCGTCGCCGGATCGAGCCATTCGCGCGCCAACTCTGCGCGGAACACCACCGGTCGGCGATCATGGATATCGAGCATGCCGCCGACGGCATCGGCGGTGAGGATCACGAAACCGTCGTCATCCCGAGCCGGCGTTTCGGCTGTCAGAAATTGTCCAATGGCCGCGCAGAAAACTGCACCGTGGTCCGCGCGACGGATCAGCCAAGGTTGTCGGGTTTTATCCTCGCTATCGACCCATTCAAACCAGTTGTCCACGGGCACGATCAAACGATGTCGCCAGATCGCCCGGAAGAACGGGCCATGGGCGACTTTCTCGACCCGGGCATTGATCGGTGGTGGGCGATCCTTGGCCCAGTGCGGGCGCCAACCCCAGCGCAGATTGTCGGCATGCAGGTGCTGCCCTTGTTGATGCAGGACGGCCAGCGCGGTGGTCGGCGCCGCGTTATAGCGATCAAGCGGCGCATCGCCAACGTGATTGATCAACGCGTCGGGAATGCTCAGCACCGCGACAAAGTCGTGAATGCCACGGTACTGCGAGAGTCTTCCGCACATGGGCCGATCTCCGGTTGGAGAGTTCAGCTTAGTCGCTGGCGCCCTGACCGGTGAATGTGTCGCGCCAGTTCAAGCAGCGGCGTTCGAGCATGGCGAGCAGGCCGTCGCTGAATTTGCCGAGCAAGGCGAGCACGATGATCGCAGCCAGCACGATGTCCGGCCGCGAGGTTTCCCGGCCGTCACTGAGCAGATAGCCAAGCCCTTTGGTGGCTGCGATCAATTCCGCCGCCACCAGAAACATCCACGCCAGGCTCATGCCACTGCGCAACCCAGTGAACAAGCCGGGGAGGGCGGCCGGCAGCAAGATCCGTCGCACCAACTGCAAGCGACTGAAGCCATAGATGCGGCCGACTTCCACCAGTTTGCGATCAATGTTGCGAATGGCCGCGACCACGTTGACGTACACCGGAAAGAACGCGCCGATGGCAATCAAGACGATTTTCGAGGTCTCGTCGATGCCCAGCCACAACAGCAGCAGCGGCACCCAGGCCAGGCTCGGAATGGAGCGCAAGGCAGCGAAGGTCGGTTCCAGATAGGCTTCGGCTTCGCGACTCAAGCCGACCCAGGCAGCAAATACCAGCGCCAGGCTGGCACCGATGGCAAATCCGAGCAGCACGCGGATCAGGCTGGCGCCGATGTGTTTCCACAGCGCGCCTTCGGCGAGGTCAGTGAGGGTCAGGGCGATCTCGCTCGGCGCCGGCATTTGGTAGGACGGCAGCCAACCGATGCGGACGATAATTTCCAGCGCGACGATGATCAGCAGCGGCAGGGCCAAGCCTTTGCAGCGGCGCTGCCACGTCGGATTCGAGCTCGCAGGACGCTGGCGCGGTACGGCAAGTGGCGCGGGCAGGTCTTTGCTGTGAGTGGTCATGATTTGGCTCCGCTCACGACAAATCCGCGACGGGCGCGGATTTGTCGTAAGACTGGTCGGTTACTGGTGGGCGACGGCTTGCTGCACACCGCTGTCGAGCAATTGATCGATGACTTGATCGACATTCACTCCACGGCGCACCAGTTCCTCGGAGACCAGAATCGGCGCCGCTGCCTTGGAGGCGCTGATGTCCTGCTGGGTGAGTTGCGGGCTGCTCAGGTCAGTGCGCGACAGTTGCAACTTGGCTACATCCAGCGGCAATCCGGACTCCTTGGCGAGAAGGGCGGCGAACTCATCGGGATTTTTCAGCGCCCAGTCGCGGGCCTGTTCGTAGGCCTTGATCACGGTGTCGATGGTCTGCGGATGTTCTTTGGCGTATTGCTCGGTGACGCTGACCACGCCGTAACTGTTGAACGCCGGGTTGCGGTAGAGCAGGCGCGAACCGGCCTGGACCTGGCTGGCGGCCATGTGCGGATCGAGTCCGGCCCAAGCGTCGACATCACCTTTTTCCAGCGCCGTGCGGCCGTCCGGATGTTGCAGGTGAACCAGTTCCACATCGTCTTTTTTCAGCCCGGCCTGTTGCAGGCTGCGCAGGGTGAACAGGTACGGGTCGGTGCCTTTGGTGGCGGCGATCTTTTTGCCCTTGAGGTCGGCGACGGTCTGGTAAGGAGAATCCTTGCGCACCACCAGTGCAGTCCATTCGGCGCGGCTGTAGACATAGACGGATTTGATCGGGCTGCCGTTGGCGCGGCTTAGCACGGCGGCGAGGCTGGCGCTGGAAGCGAAATCCACGCCGCCGCTGTTGAGGTATTCCAGCGAGCGGTTGCTGCCCTGGCTCAGTACCCAACTGACCTTGGTCTGCGGCAAGGCTTTTTCGAGGAAGCCGAAGTGCTTGAGCACCAGACTGACCGGCGAGTAATAGGCATAGTCGAGATGCACTTCCGCCGGCGCAGCTTCAACCGCGTGGGCGAGCGGTTGCAGGCTCAGCACCATGGCGCTGGCAGCCAGCAGGGTTTTGAGTCGGGGAAAGAACGATGTCATGGGGCGCTCCGGCAAAGGCACAGGTTTCTTATGTCCAAAAAGATATTTTTATCGAATGCTTCCTGCATGAATGGAATATTGCAGGCTCTGTGCCATGTGCTTGAAAGCGCCGGTTTATAAGGGTTTTAACGCCAGGTGCAGGATTTCAGCTGTTGCGTGGGCAACAGTGTGATTCGCTACTGTTGCCAAGCAAACAGCAACTATCAGGCGTCATGAGCTTATGCATTTATCGAATTTCAAAACCTTGAATCAACAGCGTTATGGTCTATGCAATTACCTTTGCAGGACTCGCCATGAAGCTTTCTCGTTTCCTCCGTAGTGCGTTAATCACTGCACTATTCACTTCGCCGCTTTCCTACGCAGCCGAGCCATTGGTCCTGCATGTCGGCGATCAGAACTACTACAACATCCGTGCCTCGGTGGAGGCGTCCGGTGTATTGAAAGACGCGCCTTATACCGTCGACTGGAAACACTTCCAGGCCGCTGCACCCTTGGCGGAAGCCTTGCAAACCGGTTCACTGGATCTGGGCTTCCTGGGCGATTCCGGTTTTCTGTTTCTGGCCGCCAAGCAGGCGCCGGTGAAACTGATCGGCGTATCGCGGCAAAATCCCGACACCATCGCGTTGCTGGTGCCCAAGGATTCGCCAGTGAAAACCATCGCCGATCTGAGGGGCAAGAAAGTCGCCTACTGGCCCGGCGCCTGGAGTCAGCAGTTGACCTTGCGCGCCCTGGAGCAGGGCGGTCTGCCGGAAAACTACGTCGACTTCGTCAAGCTGATGCCGATCGATGCCGCCGCAGCCCTGCCACAGGGCAGCATTGACGCTTTCCCGGTGTGGGAACCGTACATTTCCCAGCAGATCGTGTTCTCCGGCGCGCGACCGATCCTGACCGCAAAAAACCTGATGCCGGGGCTCAGCGCAATCGCGGCGTCGACACCGTCCATCGACAGCAAACGCGCAGCCATTGCGGATTTTCTCGGGCGTTTGAAGCAGGCGCGGGCCTGGGTCGACAGCCATACGGACGAATACGCCGATCTGTGGGCAAAGAAAGCCAATCTCGATCAGCAGGTGTCGCGCCACTGGTTGCGCCAGGCGCACATGACCGTCGGGCCGGTGGACCAGCAGGCTGCGACGGACCTGCAAAGCACCGCCGATTTTCTGTTCAAGGTGAAAGCGCTGCCGGCACCGTTGGCCACCGCCGGGATTATCGACACGTCTTTTCAGCAGGCATTGGCTCACTGAGCGAGCGCCGGAACCAAACCCTGTGTACCTTATCCAACCTCCGCTCGCGGATCGGGGCGCAAGGATGGATAAGGGCGAGGGAGTTTTGCCAATCGACAACATGACGGCAGCTGCCGTGCTCAAGGCAAAACATGAAATCCGGATTCAAGCTTCTTTGTGCTGCGCTCATTGCTCTCGGACTGGCCGGTTGTATCGCTGCACCGATAGAAATGACTGCGCAAACCGAAACGCGCCTGAAAACCCAGGCTCCGGTGCGCTTTCTGTTGACGTTTGACGATGGCCCCAGCGCTTCGAGTTTGTGGAATCCGTCGGCCACGGTGCTCGACAGTCTCAAGGACAACCCGCTGCAGCCGGGTATCAAAGCGGTGTTCTTTGTGCAGACACGCGCGCCGCGAGCGGGCAACAGTGACATCGGCCGCAGCATCATGCGTCGCGAGCATGACGAGGGGCACATCCTGGCGTTTCACACGGCGACCCATTGGCACACCAATCATCGCTTGCTCGACCCACAACAGCTTGAAGAATCGCTGAGCAACGGCACGGCCGATATCGCTGCCATCACCGGCGCGCCACCGACACTGCTGCGCCCGCCATTTTGGAATTACGACAAGCGCACCTTCGCCGCCTATCAGCAGCATGGCTTGCATGTGTTGCTCACCGATTTAAGCGCCAATGACGGCAAGATCTGGGGCTTCAATGCCAGCCCGCGACGTCGGGCCAACATGCTGCGACAGTTATCGGAAGTCCGTGAACGTATCGCTCTTGGCGAATTGCCCACCGTGGACGGGGTCATCCCGGTGGTGGTGACGTTTCATGATCTCAACCGCTATACCGCGCGGCACACGCGCGAATACCTGCAGATTCTGCTGGATAGCGCGGCCGCCACGGGCGTGAGGCTGGCGGACAAACCTTTTTATGATGATCACGTCGCGCTGGAGAAGGCCGCACTGGCGCGCACGGTGGAGAACAGCTCGGAGGCGGTGAATTTGCCCGGAATGTGGAACTGGATCTGGGATCATGACGCGCACTGAGGGTGAGTCGGAAGTTGTGACCTGGTTGGCATTTCTGTATCGAGCAAGACACACATTGCTCATCTATGCTCATCGGGTCGACCGACTCATCGCCTGCGAGGCGTTCAGCCATGCTTGCCATTGACGATATCTGCCGGATTGTCGAATCCGGCTTTCCTGCGTTCAAGTGTGACTGCATTGCAGGCACTCAGGGGCTGCTGCAAATCAAGGTATATGAGCCGAACAGCGGGCGTGTCGAATTGCTGCTCAATGGCGTTTCCCCGGAACACCTCGTCACGATCCGTGACATTTCCAACTTCATCGGTGAATTACGCACCGAAATCAGCGCGGGCCGCCGAGCGTTCGCTGGTTAACGCCTCATAAACGCCGTTGAAACGCTTGAACAATGCGCAGCGTCGCTTCGCTGGTTCTCAGATTGCGCACCGCATCCAGCGGATGCCAGATGCAATCGATGATCTCGTTCTGTGGACGCACTTGCTCAAAGTCCAGCACGGACGCCTCGTAGACATGATGCCGCGTGCTGCCGCTCTGCAATTCCATTAAATACAACACATCGTCGGCGTCCAGGCCGGTTTCTTCTTGCAGTTCGCGCACGGCAGCCTCCGCTCGGGTTTCCCCGTGCTCGACCTTGCCGCCGGGCAATGTCCAGCGGCAGTGGGGTTTGCGTACCAGGAGAATGTGGCGATCCTGCTCGCATATAACGGTTGCACGTACTTTCATCTGTTACCTGGTTTAATGCTTGTCACAAAATAGAAATAAAACTGCAATATTTGAGCCGAAGCTTGCGACAAAGGTTTCATTGGAGTTTGGAGCGTTCGCTGTGTTGAAAAGTGCCAGATCCTTGACTGTTGCGGCTGGCGACATCCGGTCGGCATTTCGGGCGGGTCAGGGTGTAAGGTAAAAGCGTGAAGCTGGATCTGACCGTTAGCAAAAATGGAGGTATCCATGAGCATGCCGATGTTGAACAAGATGCACATGAACGGCTATGACGTGCTTAGCGTGAACAATGGCCCATGGCGGGTTTGCACCCAAGGCGATCGGCTGGCGTCGTTTGGTAGCCGGGAAGAGGCGCTGGCCTATGCCGCAGCGCTGCCTGGCTACAAAAAACGCACGACGCGCGCGCAAAGTCACAAAACCCACTGACTGGCTGTAATAGAAGGAGCCCCGGCATGTGTCGGGGCTTTTGTTTGGGGGAAGGGGATGCAGGTCTCAGTGGACCTTGGTTCGGCTGATGGCGCGGGCTTTCACTTCCCTGGCATAGAGTTGCAGTCGTTCTTCATCGCTTTGCAGCACCTCGCAGGATCTCAGCACGGATTGCGCATCCGCCTCGTTGCCGGATTTGCGCAGTTGTTCGGCAATACGCTTCAGGTCGACCGCCGACCATCTCAAGTCCGATGCAACGCTTTGCAGGTCGCGTTGAAGTTCGTGTTCGTATTCATTGAGCCGCATGATCACCTCCAGAACATTCTCGGTAGAAAAGAGTAGTCGCATTTTTCGTCGATGGGCAAAGCCTGTTCATCAGCACGCTGAACGGTTGTGAAAAGTTGTGCAGATTGCGCCACGGGCGCGTTGCCACGATGGATGTAGAGCCGCTTACACGCTACATTCACTTTTTTCAGATCAGGAATACACCATGCGGATATGGATCGGGAGTCTGGCGTTGGCCATGTTGGCGGGTTGCTCGTTGCCGGCCTCGTTGGTGCCGGGTGAGCCGAATATCAGCAAGACCAGCGCCAAGTCGCCCAAGGACTATGCGGCGTGTTTATTACCGTTGTGGCAGAAGGATGTGGCCAAGACTTCGCAGACATCGATTTCCAACGGCTATCGCATCACGGCGCCGAGCATCATCACTGCGGACGAGATCCTCGACATCGTCAAGTACAAGGACGGAAGCCGGGTTTCGTTGTATCAGGGGCCGCCATGGGCGAAGTCCGGTTCGTTGCGCCAATCGGTGCGTGATTGCCTGTAATGCTATTGTCCTATGCAAAAAAAGCAGAAACCGCATCGACGGTTTCTGCTTTTTTTTGGCTGCTCGCCGGCTGAACAATCAGTCGGAAATGTCAGTTAGCGGGATGGTGCCGACATTGCCTTTCTTTTCTCGCCGGTCTTGCATCCAGTCCTCCACTTGCTGGCCGAATTCCTTTGGCGCCTTGCGCCCGACCTTTCTGGCGATGTCGAGAATCGTCTGCTGAGCCAGGGCTTCCTCCATGCGTTGTTGCGCGGTCATCATGGCGGCGTGAATCGAGCAGGTGCCCTCGACTGCCCATTGCGGCGCATTGCCTTCAAACAGGGCGCAACGCCCACGAATGTCGCGGCATTCGAAAATATTCTTGCGGCCGTCGATGGCTTTGACGATGTCGAGCAGGGTGATTTCGTCGGCCGGCCGCGCCAGGCTGAATCCGCCTCGCACGCCTTCAGACGCCACCACCAGTTTGCCCTTGGCCAGTTTGGTGAAGATTTTCGCCAGGTATTCCACCGGCACGCCTTGCAGTTCGGCGAGGTCGCGCACGCTGGCTTCGCGCGTATCGCCGCTGTTGGTAACCAGAAACGCCAGGCAATGGATGCCGTATTCGACGCCTGCGCTGTAAAGAGACATAGGTAAGTCCGACTTGATTTGTCGTAAATGCTAACAGTCTGAGCAGAAGCCGGCAATCGGTCTCATAGGGGCGATAGATCATGAAATCGGCAGATTTAATCGCTGAGGAGAGATTGGCTTAAGTCGATTCAACGCCATAACCATCGATAAGTCCGATTAAACCTATCGGATAATCTGACTTGTTGGTTTTATATCCGACCAATAGAGTCGGCGGTATTGGGGTTGGCGAGGGCTGGCTCACGACGAATCCGATTTCACCTCTTTCCACCGTTGGACGTTTCTGGAGAAGCACAATGAAGCAGCAGATTCTGATTATCGGCGCAGGTTTTGGCGGTATGTGGTCGGCGTTGAGCGCTACCCGGCTGGTTGACCTGCAGGGTCGCGACGACGTCGAAATCAGCGTTCTCGCACCGCAGGCCGAGTTACGTGTACGTCCACGTTTCTATGAGCCGAATGCTCATCAACTGGCGGCTCCGCTGCATGAACTGTTCAAAGCAGTCGGCGTTCACTTCATCAAAGGCGCAGCGCAAACCATCGACGTGGCGAAAAAAACCGTCGGTTACACCGATGCATCCGGCAACAAACAGGTCTTCCACTACGACAAACTCGTTCTGGCCAGCGGCAGTGGTCTGGCGCAATCGGCCACACCGGGTGTCGCGCAGTACGCATTTGACGTCGATCAGATCGAAGCGGCGATTCGCCTGGAGGCACACCTCAAGTCCTTGAAAAACCTTCCCGAAACCAAGGCACGCAATACCGTGGTGGTGGCGGGCGGTGGTTTCACCGGGATTGAAACGGCAACTGAAATGCCGGCGCGTCTGCGCGAGATTCTTGGCGAGCAGGCCGAAATCAAAGTCATCATCGTTGATCGCGGCGCGAAGATCGGCGCGTCGATGGGCGAAGAGATCAGCCAATCCATCCTCGAAGCCAGCGAAGCGTTGGGCGTTGAATGGCGTTTGGGTGTGTCGGTACAGTCGGTTGATGCCAGCGGCGTGACGCTTTCAGATGGCCAGCACATCGAAGCGAAAACCGTGGTCTGGACCACCGGCGTGCGCGCCAGTTCGCTGACCGAGCAGATTCCCGCTGAACGTGACAAGCAAGGTCGCCTGCACGTCGATGCCCATTTGAAAGTCATCGGCCAGGAGGACATCTTCGCCACCGGCGACGTGGCTTACGCCGCCACCGACGACATCGGCAACTACGCGCTGATGACCTGCCAGCACGCGATTTCGCTGGGTCGTCACGCCGGCAACAACGTCGCCGCGCAGATCCTCGGTATCGACCCGACGCCGTACAGCCAGCCCAAATACGTGACGTGCCTCGACCTTGGTGCATGGGGCGCGGTGTACACCGAAGGCTGGGATCGTCAGGTGAAACTGGTGAAGCAGGAAGGCAAAGCCCTGAAGACCCAGATCAACACTCAGTGGATTTATCCGCCTGCAGCCGACCGCGTGAGCGCGTTGGCCGCTGCGGATCCGCTGATTCCTGTGGTTGCATAACCATCGCTGCGCCAATGAATCCCGCTCCCTGAGCGGGATTTTTTTGTCCGCACATAGGGTGATGGCAAGAAATGAACGGTGACAGTTGCGCGCGAGGATTTGCAGTTGTGTGCACTAGGCTTTTGAGGGCTGGTGGTTAGTCAGGCCGGCACGACCTTTCAAGGAGTCTCGGATCATGGATGATCTGGTCAAAGAAGTTATTCCGCTGTTGCAGTATCTGATTCCCGGTTTTTTGTCAGCATGGATTTTTTACTCACTGACGGCTTTCAAGCGACCCGATACGTTCGGGCAGATTGTGCAGGCGCTGATTTTCACGTTTGTGATTCAGGGAGCGGTACTGGGGATTGAGGCAATTTGTCTGTGGGTGGGGTCGATAGGCTTTTCTGTAGGGAAATGGGATGCTCGGGCGGAGGCATTGTGGGCATTTATTGTTTCAGTATGTCTCGCCGGGCTTTTCTGTTATTTGGCTTCAAACGGGGTTTTGCATGTGTGGCTACGCAAGCGACACCTGACACGTAAAAGCTCCCATCCCAGCGAGTGGTACAGCGCTTTTGAGCGACAGGATCGCCTTGTCACTTTGCAACTGAATGACGAGAGGCGATTGTTTGGCTGGCCCTTGGAGTGACCTTCTGGACCCTCGGAAGGGCAATTTATCTTGCTGAATCCACAATGGCTTGGCGATGGTGGCGAGGTGCTCACTTTTGGCGCCGAATTAATGGTGATAGATTCCTCAAAAGTTCAGTGGGTCGAATTCAATTCTGTCGAGGAGGTTGTTTCATGAGCGCAAAAGCACCCAATCCCATGCCGCCTCACGTGGCGCGTCTCTTCGTGGGCCCAGACGGCAAGCCGTTGGCAAAACCGCTGGTTAAAGGGCCGAGTGCGCCTCCACCGCCAAAGCGCTGATCAGCGCCGCCAGCCACTAGCCCCAACCCTCAGCCACCGCCCGGCGAATCGCTTCCAGCAACATCGCAAACGCCGGGTTGTCGTTGTTCTCCCGCCAGATCAGATGCAGCTCGCTCTGCACCCCTTCACCCAGATCGATATCGCGAAACACTACATTTTTGAACACCACACTGGTGGCGCAACGGGGCACCAGCGCCAGGCCCATGCCAGCGTTGACCAAGGCCAGAATCGTCAGCGACGACCCTAGCCACTGCACATAATCCGGCGCGACCCGGGCCGAACGCAGCATGCCGGTCAGCAATTCGTTGAACGGCGGATACGCGGCGTGGGAGTACATCAGGAACGGCTGTTTATCCAGGTTGCTGACCGACACTTCAGTCGCCGTTGCCAATGGATGCCCGCTTGGCACTGCCAGCACAAACGGCTCGCGCACCAGGCATTCAGTCGCATAGCCCGGCTCCAGTAACGGCGCGCGGGCAATGCCCAGATCAATCCGTCTCGCGCGCAGGGCTTCGTGTTGCTGGTAAGTGTTCATTTCCGTCAGATCGATTTTCACCTGCGGCTGTTTCAGTCGCGCCTCGGCGATCACCTTGGGCAGAAACTCATACACCGCGCTGCCGACAAAACTGATGTTCACTGACCCGATGTCGCCTTCGGCAAACCGCCGCGCGGTGACTGCCGCTTGTTGCGCGCGTTCCAGCAGGTTCTGTGCTTCGATGAAGAAAGCACGGCCGGCGGCGGTTAACGCAACACTGCGGGTACTGCGAGTAAACAGCTCGACGCCGAGGTGATGTTCCAGCAGCTGAATCTGCCGGCTCAGCGGCGGCTGGGTCATGTTCAATCGTTCGGCGGCGCGGCGAAAGTTGAGTTCGGTGGCGACAGTGGTGAAGCAGCGCAGTTGGGTCAATTCGAACATTGATCTAATCCAGGTATCAATCGAATGCCAAGTTAGATTAGACGGGATCAATGATCGCCGTCCATGATCGGCCCATCGCTTTACGCAATCCCTAAAAAAACAAGATCGGGAGTCGCCCCTTGAAAACCCTCCAGAGTCCGCTGGATGTCACGGTTCTCGCCCGTGCCGCCGCCAAGGTCAAGCGCCACGTGCTGCCGCTGTTCGTGGTGATGTTCATCGTCAACTACATCGATCGGGTCAACATCGGTTTTGTGCGCAGTCACCTGGAGACCGATCTGGGCATCGGCGCTGCGGCTTATGGCCTCGGCGCCGGTTTGTTCTTTATCGGTTATGCGCTTTTCGAAGTGCCGTCCAACATGCTCCTGCAACGTTACGGCGCGCGAGTCTGGCTGACGCGGATCATGTTCACCTGGGGTGCCGCTGCCATGGCCATGGCGTTCGTCAGAGGTGAAACCAGTTTCTATGTGCTGCGCTTTATTCTCGGCGCGGCGGAGGCGGGTTTCTTTCCCGGAATCATTTACTACTTCACCCAATGGCTGCCGGCCTCCGAGCGCGGCAAGACCATGGCGGTATTTCTCAGCGGTTCGGCCATTGCTTCGGTGATCTCCGGCCCGGTCTCCGGTGCGTTGCTGCATATCAGCGGTCTGGGCCTGCATGGCTGGCAGTGGATGTTCCTGATCGAAGGCGCGGCGTCGGTGGTGCTCTGCGCATTCGTATGGTTCTGGCTGCAATCGCATCCGCGTCAGGCCAAGTGGTTGAGCGAAGAGGAACGCGAAGCGCTGGTGGCGGCGATTGCCGAGGAACAGCGCGCTCGCGAGGCGTCGCAGGTGGCCAAGCCGTCGATGTTCAAGCTATTGGCGGATCGGCAGATTGCGCTGTTCTGTTTCATCTATTTCTCCATCGCCCTGACCATTTACGGCGCGACGTTCTGGCTGCCAAGCATGATCAAGAAGATGGGCAATCTCGGCGACTTCCAGGTCGGTCTGCTCAATTCGATCCCGTGGATCATTTCGATTGTCGCCATGTACGGTTTCGCGGCGATGGCCGGCAAGTGGAAATTCCAGCAAGCCTGGGTCGCGCTGACGCTGGTGATCGCGGCGATCGGCATGTTCATGTCAACCACTGGCGGGCCGATTTTCGCCTTCGTCGCCATCTGTTTCGCCGCCATCGGTTTCAAGGCTGCATCGGCACTGTTCTGGCCGATCCCGCAAAGCTATCTGGATGCGCGCATTGCCGCGGCGGTGATCGCGCTGATCAACTCCATCGGCAACCTCGGCGGCTTCGTTGCGCCGACCGCGTTCGGCATCCTCGAAGAAACCACCGGCTCCATCGAGGGCGGACTTTATGGCCTGGCGGCGACGTCGCTGATCGCTGCGGTGGTGATCTTTTTTGCCCGCACGGCGCCTGGCGCGAAAGGCAAAAACCTCGCAAAGCCGCATGAGGTCACCGCCGTTGTTGCGACGGCCAGCCCGGCCGCGAGCCACTGAATTGATTGTTGATCTGCCAGGAGCGTTATCTTGAAAATCACCCGCGTAACTGTGACCCCGATTGCCTTCCGCGATCCGCCGCTGCTCAACGCCAGCGGCATCCACGAACCCTTCGCCCTGCGCTCGATCATCGAGATCGAAAGCGACAACGGCTACATCGGCCTCGGCGAAAGCTATGGCGATGCCCCGGCGCTGGCGATTCAGCAGCAGTTGCAGTCACAGCTGATCGGCCTCGACCCGTTCAACCTCAATCAGTTACGCGCGATCGTGCAGGCCACCGTTGCTGCGAACAAACCGGCCAGTCTTGCCGGTGCCGAACTGGCGCCCGGTTCCCACGCCAGCAAAGCGGTGAGCAATGCCTACTCGGCGTTCGAAGTGGCGTTTCTCGACTTGCAGGCGCATTACCTGAATGTGCCGCTGGTGGATCTGCTCGGCGGCGCGATTCGCGATGAAGTGCCGTTCAGCGCCTACCTGTTCTTCAAGTACGCACAGCATGTCGATTCGCCGTACAAACCGGACAACTGGGGCGAGGCGCTCAGCGAGCAGCAGATCGTCGCGCAAGCCGCGCGGATGATCGAGGCGTACGGTTTCAAGAGCATCAAGCTCAAGGCCGGTACGTTGCCGCCGGAGCATGAAGTGGCGTGCATCAAGGCGTTGAAAAAGGCCTTCCCGGGTTACCCTTTGCGCATCGATCCGAACGGCAACTGGTCACTGGAAACCTCGATTCGCATGGCCGAGTTGCTCGGCGATGATCTGCAGTATTACGAAGACCCGACCCCGGGCCTCGACGGTATGGCCGAACTGCACAAACGCACTGGTCTGCCGCTGGCGACCAATATGGTCGTTACCGATTTCGACGAATTCCGCCGCAGCATCGCGCAAAACAGCGTGCAGATCGTCCTTGCCGACCACCATTACTGGGGCGGCCTGCGCGACACGCAGACGCTGGCGAAGATGTGCGATGTGTTCGGCGTTGGTGTGTCGATGCATTCCAATTCGCACCTGGGCATCAGCTTGATGGCGATGGCGCATGTGGCGGCGGCGGTGCCGAATCTGGATTACGCCTGCGATACGCATTACCCGTGGCAGGAGCCGGATGAAGAGGTGATCAAGGGTGGCAAGCTGCCGATTGTCGATGGCTGCGTGAAGATCACCCGCGCGCCGGGGCTTGGGCTGGAACTGGATCAGGATCAGTTGGGCAAGTTGCATGATCAGTATCTGACCTGCGGGATTCGTCAACGCGATGATGTGCGGCAGATGCAGCGGTACAAGCCGGATTGGAGGGCAGTTAAACCGAGGTTTTGAGGTGCCTGAATTGGCGCCATCGCGAGCGGGCTCACTCCTACAGGGAAACGCATTCCAACTGTAGGAGTGAGCCTGCTCGCGATTGGCGTCCTCACGGTTACAACGTTTCTACCAGCCAATCCCGAAACGCTTTCAGCGACGGCAAATTCTCATTGCGCGGCGGATACACCAGGTAATAGCTGCGGCGACTGGTAATCGGCTCACCCAGTTGCAGCAGTTCACCCTTCAACAACTCATCTTCGACCAAAATCCGCGGCACCAAACCCACGCCAATATTCGCCCGCACCGCCTGAATCAAGTGCGAAGTCATTTCAAAACTTGGCCCGATGCGCATACCGCGATGCGGCAATCCGTGATGGCTGAACCATTCCGCCCACGCCTGCGCATTGCTGCTGACGTTGAGCAGCAGTTGCCCGGCGATGTGTTGTTCGGCGTCGTCGCGCTCAGCATCGGACAGTTGCGCACTGGCAATCACCACCAGTTCCTCGGTGTGCAAGGGCAGGGCGGTCAGCCCCGGCCAGTCACCGCCACCGACACAGATCGCTGCATCGATTTCGCTGGTATCGAAGTCGATCGCTGCGATACGCGAATGCAAATGCACGGTCATGCCCGGGTGCGCGGTGTAGAAATCCTTCAACCGTGGCAGCAACCATTTCGAGCCGAAGGTCGGCAGCGTCGCCAGGCGCAAGCTGTGAATGCCCGAGCCGAACGCCATGGCCTGCAAGGTCGCGCTGCGAATCTGCCCAAGTGCTTCGGCGAGTTCGCGCTGATACATGCGCCCGACATCGGTGAGCACCACTTGCCGACCTTCGCGGCTGAACAAGCGCATGCCGAGCATCTTCTCGAGAGTCTGCACCTGACGGCTGACCGCACTCTGCGTCAGCGACAATTCATGAGCGGCGCGGGTGTAGCTTTCATGGCGCGCGGCGGCCTCGAAAGCCAGCAATAACGACATGGAGGGGGTGAGCGTGCGCGGATTCATTCGTAAAAGTCATCAATATCGGGTCGAATTTACGGTTGTCCCGGCGTTCGCCAGCAATGAACATGGGCACCATGAGATGGCGGAGCCTGACGCAATCATTCGTTGCGTACAACTGTTCACCGCCACGCGGCCCGATTTGACCGAGATAACCTGACCGATGATTGCCCAGCTGTCCCCCGCCAAAGCCCTGACCAGCGATTACCAACAGTTCCTCGAAGCCCTGAAAGCCAGCGGTTTTCGCGGTGAAATCAGCGCCGACTACGCCAGCCGCGTGGTGCTGGCGACTGACAACTCGATCTATCAGCGCCTGCCGCAAGCGGCGGTGTTTCCGCTGGATGCCGAGGACGTGGCGCGGGTGGCGCGGTTGATCGCCGAGCCGGCGTACCAGCAAGTGGTGATCACCCCGCGCGGCGGTGGCACCGGCACCAACGGCCAATCACTGACCGACGGCATCGTCGTCGATCTGTCGCGGCACATGAACCGCATCCTCGAAATCAACGTCGAGCAGCGCTGGGTGCGGGTGCAGGCCGGGGTGGTCAAGGATCAGCTCAACGCCGCGCTGAAATCCGCCGGGCTGTTTTTCGCCCCGGAGCTGTCGACCTCCAACCGCGCCACCGTCGGCGGCATGATCAATACCGACGCCAGCGGTCAGGGCAGTTGCACCTACGGCAAGACCCGCGACCACGTGCTTGAACTCGATATGGTCCTGCGCGGTGGCGAGCGCCTGCACGGCCAGCCACTGGAAGAGAGTGAACTTGAAGCACTGTGCGTCCGCGAAGATCGCGTCGGTGAGGTCTATCGCTGCGCGCGGCAGATCATTGATGAGCAGGGCGAGCTGATCAAAGAGCGTTTCCCCGATCTCAACCGCTGCCTGACCGGTTATGACCTGGCGCACTTGCGTGAGGCGGACAACCGTTTCAACCTCAACAGCGTGCTGTGCGGCGCGGAAGGTTCGCTGGGATTTGTCGTCGAGGCCCGGCTGAACGTACTACCGATCCCCAAACACACGATGTTGGTGAACATCCGTTACGCCGGGTTCATGGACGCGTTGCGCGATGCCCGTGCCTTGATGGCGCTCAAGCCGTTGTCGATCGAAACCGTCGACTCGAAAGTCTTGCTGCTGGCAATGCAGGACATCGTCTGGCACGGCGTCGCCGAGTATTTCCCGGAAAGCGCCGAGCGCCCGACGTTGGGCATCAATCTGGTGGAGTTCTGCGGTGACGATCCGGAGGATTTGCAGCGCCGGGTCGAGGCGTTCGTCGACCACTTGAGCAGCGACCGCACGGTTGAGCGTTTGGGTCATACGCTGGCGGTCGGTCATGCGGCGGTGAACAAGGTCTACGGCATGCGCAAACGTGCGGTAGGCCTGCTCGGCAACGTCGCCGGTGAAGCGCGGCCGCAGCCGTTCGTTGAAGATACCGCAGTGCCGCCGCAACACCTGGCCGAGTACATCGCCGAGTTGCGCGATTTGCTCGACAGCCACGGTTTGCAGTACGGCATGTTCGGTCACGTCGACGCGGGCGTGCTGCACGTGCGGCCGATTCTCGACATGAAAGATCCGCAGCAAGCGGCGCTGGTGCGCCCGGTGTCCGATGGCGTCGCCGCGCTGACCCAACGGTATGGCGGCCTGTTGTGGGGCGAGCACGGCAAAGGCCTGCGCTCGGAATACGCACCGGCCTTCTTCGGTGAACTCTACCCGGCGCTGCAAGCCTTGAAGGCCGCGTTCGACCCGTTCAACCAGTTCAACCCAGGCAAGATCGCTACCCCAGCGAACACCGGCGCGGCGCTGCTGAAAATCGACGAAGTGACTTTGCGCGGTGAACTGGATCGGCAGATCGACGAAAAAGTCTGGCAAAGCTACGGCGCGGCCATGCATTGCAACGGCAACGGCGCCTGCTACAACTTCGATCCCGATGACGCGATGTGCCCGTCGTGGAAAGCCACCCGCGAACGGTCGCAATCGCCCAAGGGCCGTGCTTCGTTGATTCGCGAGTGGCTGCGTCTGCAGGGCGAAGCGGGTGTCGACGTGTTGTCCGATGCGATTCGCAAGCCTGCGTTTTTCAGCACCTTGTGGCAGCGCTGGCGCAACAGCCGTACGCAGGCCGAAGACTTCTCCCACGAGGTCTACGACGCCATGGCCGGCTGCCTTGCGTGCAAATCCTGCGCTGGGCAGTGCCCGGTAAAGGTCAATGTGCCAGAGTTTCGTTCGCGTTTTCTTGAGCTGTATCACAGCCGTTATCTGCGTCCGGCGCGGGATTACCTGATCGCCTCGCTGGAGTACAGCATCCCGTACATGGCGCGGATTCCGGCGCTGTACAACGGGTTGATGGGCGCCTCATTCGTTCGCAGCTTGCTGGAACGGGTTGGCGGCATGATCGATGTGCCGCTGCTCAGTCGTTTTGATTTCCATGCGGCGATGCGCCGTTGGCAGGTGCAACCGGCGAAGGTTTCGACGTTGTCGGCGCTGACCGAGGCGCAACGTGCGCGCAGTGTGGTCATCGTGCAGGACGCCTTCACGCGCTACTTCGAAGCGCCATTGTTGGCCGATCTGGTCGAGTTGATTTCGCGTCTGGGTTATCAGGTCTATCTCGCGCCGTTCAGCGCCAACGGCAAGCCTTTGCATGTGCAAGGCTTCCTCTCGGCATTCAGCCGCGCGGCGTTGCGCAACGCTCGGCAACTGCGTGAATTGGCGGATGTGGGCGTGCCGTTGCTGGGCCTCGATCCGGCGATGACGCTGGTGTATCGCCAGGAATACCTGAAAGTGCCGGGCATGGAGCAATGCCCGGAGGTGGCATTGGTTCAGGAGTGGTTGCTCAAGGTGATGCCGGAGCAGGCGCCGCAGGATGCGACTGCGTCGTTCCGTTTGCTCGCGCACTGCACCGAGAAAACCAACGCCCCGGCCGCCACCCGTCAGTGGGAACAGGTGTTCGAACGCGCAGGATTGAAGCTGGCCACGCAAGCCACCGGTTGCTGCGGCATGTCCGGCACGTATGGCCACGAGGCGCGCAATCGCCAAACCTCAGCGGTGATCTACGAGCAGTCGTGGGCACGTCAGATAGACGCGCCGGCAGAGCAGGGCGAAGCACTGGCCACGGGGTATTCCTGCCGCAGTCAGGTCAAGCGCCAGTCGGATCAGGCACTGCGCCATCCGTTGCAGGTGCTGCTTGAGGTTCAGCGTCGCTGAGGGATTCGTCCGTGTCCTTGTCCCAGATCAGGCGCGGATCGAAACTCATCGCTGCGAGCATGGTGAACACCACAACCAGGCCGAAAAACAGAATGCCCGGTCGTGGCTCGATATCGCCCAGCGCCTGAAACTTCACCAATGCTGCGACCAGCGCCACCACCAGCACGTCGAGCATTGACCAATAGCCGATCAGCTCGACGAAGCGGTAAAGCTTCGAACGCTCCTTGCGCGCCCAGGCGCTGTCGCGTTGCACGGTCATCAGCAGCAACGTCAGGGCGACGAACTTGACTCCCGGCACGGCGATGCTGGCGATGAAAATGATCAGCGCGATGTCCCAAGCGCCGTGCTCCCAGAACTCCAGCACACCGCTCATGATCGTGCTGTCGGCACCGCTGCCGAGCATGGTGGTGTTCATCACCGGCAGCAGATTGGCCGGCACGTAAAACGCCAGTGCCGCCAGCATGTACGCCCAGGTGCGCGCCAGTGAATTGGTCTTGCGCCGGTGCAGCGGCGCGTCGCAACGCGGGCATTCATGCGGCTCGTCGGTCATGTCGCAGGCCAGTCCGCAGCTGTGGCACAGGCACAGATTGAGTTCGCTGGCAGTCGGTGGCCGTTTCATAGAATGTCCCAGAGGTCGCGGATATCGCGGCCGGCAATCCTGATCATCATCAGGCTCAGCACGGCCAGCGCGAACAGGCCGATGCCGGGCAACACGTCGAGCAATCCGGCCAGCTTGAACACCGCCACCATCGCCCCCAACAGGCACACCTCAAGCATGCTCCACGGCCGCAGGGTTTCCAGCCAGCGCATGCACAGCTTGAAGCCCGGCGCACGTCGCGATGACAGCGCGAAGCTGAGCACCCAGATCAGCAGCACCAGTTGAAACGCCGGGGCAATGATGATCGAAATCGCCGCGACCATCGCCATGAACGTGATCGGCCCCTGACTCAGCGCCAGCACTGAATCCCACAGCGTCGCGCTGTTTTTCAGGCCTTTGAGGCTGATGCTCATCACCGGGTAGAAGTTGGCAAACAACCACAGCATCGCCGCCGTGAACGTCAGGGCCAGACGCTGTTCGACGGTCAAACCGTTGAAGCGCTGGAGCACGCCGCCGCAGCGCGCGCACGAGGTTTTCTGGTGTTTGGCCAGCACGGCTTTTTCGTACACACAATCGCAGTGCTCGCAAATGATCAGGTGTTCGGTGTTGACCATGGACAACGCTCGACAGCAAGCCGCAAGGGCAGGGGACTTGATCACTATAGAAGCCTGAGGCTATTGGGCAACTTGTGCGGCTGAGGTTTTCTGAGAATCACTATCGATTGAGCTTGGGTTTTTACTGTTTGTTGTTATAAGGTAACGCGAATTTTTAGCGGTGTTCCTGCTGGGCACCTGCTGTTATCCATTCGATTGCGAAACGCTCATGACGATTGTGCTTCCTCGTTCTGCCCCGTTGACCACTGGCCGGCTGCTGTCCATTGATGCCCTCAGAGGTCTGGTCATTCTGTTCATGCTGCTCGACCACGTGCGCGAAACCTTTTTGCTGCACCGCCAGGTCAGCGACCCGATGGACATTGCCAGCACCGAACCGGTGCTGTTTTTCAGTCGCACGTTGGCGCATCTGTGTGCGCCGGTGTTTGTGCTGCTGACCGGATTGTCTGCGTGGCTGTTCGGCGAAAAGTACGCGGGCAAGTCTGATGTCAGCGCCTTTCTGTTCAAACGTGGTCTGTTTCTGGTGTTGCTGGAATTCACCCTGGTGAACTTCGCGTGGACCTTCCAGCTGCCACCGAGCGTGATTTATCTGCAAGTGATCTGGGCGATCGGCTTGAGCATGATTGCCTTGTCGCTGCTGGTCTGGCTGCCGCGCTGGCTGCTGCTGACGTTGAGCCTGACGATCATCGCCGGACACAACCTGCTCGACGCGGTGCATTTTCCAGTGGAGTCGGCGCTGCATGTGCCGTGGGCGATTTTGCATGATCGCGGCTGGATCGATGTCAGCGACAACCTGCGTTTGCGCACCTCCTATCCGTTGTTGCCGTGGATCGGTGTGATCGGTCTGGGTTATGCGCTGGGGCCGTGGTTTGCTCGCGGTGTTGAAGCGGGATTGCGTCAGTGGCAACTGCTGATCGCGGGGAGCGCAGGACTGCTTGGCTTTGTCGGACTTCGGCTGATCAACGGCTATGGCGAAAAACCATGGGCCGTGGGCGACACGTCGGTGCAAACCTTGATGAGCTTTTTCAACATCACCAAGTACCCGCCGTCGTTGCTGTTTATCGCGCTGACCGTGAGCGTCGGGCTGTTGCTGCTACTGGCATTCGAACGCTTGCAGGATCGTCGCTGGATTCGCTGGTTGACCGTGTTCGGTTCGGCGCCGATGTTTTTCTATCTGCTGCATCTGTACGCGTTGAAGGTGTTGTACCTGATCGGCGTGGCGCTGTTCGGGCTGAATCAGGGCAGCTATTTCGGCTTCTCGTCAGTGGCGGCGATCTGGCTGGCGGCAGCGCTTCTGTCAATTGCGCTGTTCCCGGCCGTGCGCTGGTTCTCGGCGTTGAAGGCCCGTCGTCGCGACATCGCCTGGCTGAAGTATCTGTAAACGCCTAGCGCCGGTTGCGCACAAAGTCGATAAACGCTTTGAGCGGTGCCGGAACATGACGCCGGCTCGGGTAGTACAGGTGCAGGCCCGGATAGAACGGGCACCAGTCTCCCAGCACTTGCAGCAGACGCCCGCTGGCCAAGTGTTCGCTGACCATGTCTTCGAACACATAGGCCAGGCCCAGCCCTTGCAACGCGGGCCCGACCATCAGGCTGACATCGCCGAGGGTCAACGGGCCGTTGACTTCGATTTCCTGGGCGATGCCGCCGCGTTCGAGTTCCCAGCGGTACAGCGAGCCGCTGGGAAAGCGGTGGCGGATGCACGGCAGTGCGTGCAGGTCTTCGGGCTTTTGCGGTGCTGCGTGGCGTTCAAAAAACGCCGGTGAACCAACGACCACCGAGCGCATTGTCGGGCCGATCGGCAGCGACACCATGTCAGCCTCCAGGCGATCGCCGAAGCGCACGCCGGCATCGAACCCGCTGGCGACGATATCCAGCAGTGCATCGCTCTCGACCACTTCCAGACGGATGTCTGGATACACCTGCAAAAACTCACTGGCAATCGGCAGTAACACCAGTTCGCAGGCTTGCCGCCCGCAGGTGATGCGCAGATTGCCCGAGGGTTTATCGCGGAAGTGATTGAGGTCTTCCAAAGCATCGTCGATGTCGCGGAATGCCGGTTTCAGTCGGGCATACAGACGCTCGCCAGCCTCGGTCAATGCCACGCTACGGGTGGTGCGATTGAACAGGCGCACGCCGAGCCGGTTCTCCAGCGCTTTGACCGAATGGCTCAGGGCCGAGGGCGTGAGGCCCAGCTCAATGGCCGCTTTGCTGAAGTTCAAGTGCTGCGCGGTGTATAGAAAGACCGACAGATCGGCCGCCGAGGGTGATTTCATCTGTGAATGCCTTTCACAAAGTCATGCAAAATTGTTGGGATTATCACATCAGTAGCACGGCCTTAAAGTCGCATCAACTCATCAAGAAGACCTGGCACCACCGCCAGGGTCGCAGACAGGAGGAGTTGATATGCGTACCTGGTTTATTACTGGCGCTTCCCGTGGTTTTGGCACCCTCATCGCAGAACGCGCCTTGCGTGCCGGTGACGCGGTCATCGCTACCGCGCGCAACCCGCAAGACATCACTGACCGTCTCGGCGAGCAACCGAACCTGCTGGCAGTGCGTCTCGACGTCACCCGCGAGGACGAAGCGCATCAAGCGGTCGCTGAAGGGATCAAGCGTTTTGGCCGCATCGATGTGCTGATCAACAACGCCGGTTTTGGTGTGCTCGGCGCCGTCGAAGAAACCAGCGCCAGCGAGACCGAGCGCCTGTTCGCGACCAACGTGTTCGGCCTGCTCAACGTCACTCGCGCCGTGTTGCCGCATATGCGCGCGCAACGCAGTGGCCGGGTGATCAACATCTCGTCGATCGGCGGCTATCAGGCGTACATGGGCTGGGGCGTTTACGGCTCGACCAAGTTTGCCGTCGAAGGCATCACCGAAGCATTGCATCAGGAGCTGGCGCCGTTGGGCATTCAAGCCACGGTGGTCGAGCCGGGTTTCTTTCGCACTGATTTCCTTGATGAACAGTCGTTGATCAAAACGCAACTTGAGCTGCCGGACTACGACGAAACCGTTGGCAAGATGCGTGCGTTCGCCGAGGCGGCCAACCATGCGCAACCGGGTGATCCGCAGAAGTTTGCCGAGGCGATGCTGACGCTGGTCAATGCGCCGAACCCGCCGCAACGCTTGGCACTGGGCAGTGACACGGTGGCGCGGATCGAGGCGAAGAATCGGTTGGTGGCGCAAGAACTGGCCGAGTGGAATGAGCTGGCGCTGTCTACCGATTTCGCCAACTGAACGCCGGAGCTGTGAGAGCGAGGCTGCTCGCTCTCATCTTTTTCGTGCGCAAACTTCAGTGGATTTTTCTGTGTATTTCGCGCCTTGTTCGCTGCACAACGCAGCTTGGTGATTTCTCAAAGGATGGAACGGATGATTTCTGTAACTCAGTTGCACGGAGCGCGCGACAAGTTGCTCATACTCGGAGCCGTGTGCCTCTCGGCCTTGGTCCTGCCGTTAAGCTTTACCGGCGGCGCTGTAGCGACACCGGCCATCGGTCGTGACTTGGGCGGCAGTCCGGTGGCGCTGACCTGGATCACCAATGCGTTCATGTTGTCGTTCGGCAGTTTGCTGATGGCCGCCGGCGCATTGGCTGACGTGTACGGACGCAAACGCCTGTTCACCTTTGGCATGTTGCTGTTCACCGCCGCGTCGTTTGCGCAGAGTCTGGCGCCTTCGGTGTTCTGGCTGGATGTGTTGCGCGCCGTACAGGGTGTGGCGGGGGCGGCGGCGCTGGCCAGTGGTTCGGCGGCGCTAGCGCAAGAGTTCGAAGGCCATGCCCGGACTCGGGCGTATAGCGTGCTCGGCACCACGTTCGGCATCGGTCTGGCCTTCGGGCCGCTGGTGGCGGGTGCGCTGATCGAGGCCTTCAACTGGCGGGCAATTTTTGTCTTTACCGCGTTGATTGGAATCATCTCGCTGGTTTTCGGAGTGCCGCGCATGCGCGAAACCCGCGACCCGGATGCCAAAGGGCTGGACTGGCCGGGCACGCTGCTGTTCAGCGCAATGCTGGCGTTGTTCACGTTTGGCCTTATCCAGGCGCCGGACAGTGGTTGGGACAGTCCGCAGGTGATCGGTTTGCTGGGCGCTTCGGCCGTGTTGCTGGCAGCTTTCGTGATCGTCGAAATGCGTGTCGAGCGGCCGATGCTCGATCTGACCCTGTTCCGTTATCCGCGATTCATCGGCGTGCAGATGCTGCCGATCGGCACCTGTTTCTGCTACATCGTGCTGGTGGTGATGTTGCCGCTGCGCTTCATCGGCGTTGAGGGGCTGAGCGAGATCGACGCCGGTCTGCTGTTACTGGCGTTGTCGGCGCCGATGCTGGTGGTGCCGATGCTGGCCGCCTCGCTGGCGCGCCTTGTATCCGCCGGCATCTTGTCCGGCGCCGGGTTCCTGATTGCCGCTGTGGGCCTGCATTGGCTGAGTCTGTACAACGTCGGTGACGCGAAATTCACGTTGGTGGTGCCGATGCTGCTGATCGGTGTAGGCGCCGGTTTGCCGTGGGGGCTGATGGATGGTTTGTCGGTCAGTGTCGTGCCGAAAGAGCGCGCCGGTATGGCAGCGGGCATCTTCAGTACCGTGCGCGTGGCGGGTGAGGGGATTGCCCTTGCAATTGTCGCGGCAGTGCTGGCGTCATTGCTCCACGCTGATCTGTCGAGTGCCATGCACGTGGTGGCGGGTAGCGCCGAGGCGTCGCTGATTGCCGAGACCGCGCACCGGGTGACCACGGGTGATATGGCGCATGCGATCAACATCGTTCCGGGGCTGGCCAACGAGCGTCTGGTGGAAGGTTATGCTGCGGCGTTTCAGTATCTGCTGCACATCCTGACGGTGATCACGCTGGTGTCGGCGACGGTGGTACTGGGATTGTTAAGCAAGGATCGCAGCGTCGCGGAGCCGCAACAGGCTGCCGCATAAAGCCAATGTGGGAGCGAGCCTGCTCGCGAAAGCGGTGAGTCAGCAACGGATGGGTTGACTGAAATTGCCTCTTCGCGAGCAGGCTCGCTCCCACTTTGGATTGTGCCAAGCCACCTATTTTCGATCTGTCCGCGAATCCCTGTGGGAGCGAGCTTGCTCGCGAAAGCGGTATGTCAGCAACCGATGTGTTGGCAGACAATCCCGCTTCGCGAGCAAGCTCGCTCCCACAGGTTTTCCAGGTGCGTGGATTATTTGCGATCCAGCCACACCGTTTGCGCATTGCAGAACTCGCGCACGCCGAAGTGCGACAGCTCACGACCGAAGCCGCTCTTCTTCACACCACCAAACGTCACCCGTGGATCGCTGGCAGAGTAGCCGTTGATGAACACGCCGCCGGTCTCCAGTTCGCTGGTCAGTTGCTGGGCCAGTGCGACGTTGGCGGTGTAGATCGTTGCGGTCAGGCCGAACTCGCTGTCGTTCGCCAAGGCCACGGCATGCGCGCAATCGCGGGCGGTGATGATTGAAGCGACCGGGCCGAACAGTTCCTGTTTGAACGAGGTCATGCGGTCGGTGACATCGGCCAGTACGGTCGGCTCGTAGTAGTTGCCTGGGCCTTCGGACTTGCCACCACCAAGCAGCAGCGTCGCGCCTTCTTCAAGGGTGTCGCGCACTTGCTGGTCGAGTTCATCACGCAGGTCGAAACGTGCCATCGGGCCGATGTAGGTCTCGGCAGACAGCGGATCACCGACCTTCAACTTGCGCGTGGCTTCGACGAATTTACGGGTGAATTCTTCGACCACGCCTTCTTCGATGATCAGCCGTTTGGCTGCCGCGCAAACCTGACCGGAGTTCTGGTAGCGACCAATAACGGCGGCTTGCACCGCCTCATCCAGATCAGCGTCGTTGAGCACGATGAATGGATCGGAACCACCCAGTTCCAACACGCATTTCTTCAGCGCGGCACCGGCCTGAGCACCGATCGCCATACCGGCACGCACGCTGCCGGTCAGCGTTACAGCGGCGATGCGTGGATCGGCAATCGCGGTGGAAACGCCTTCCGGGGTGACGTTGATCACCTCAAAAACACCCTCGGCGAAACCGGCGCGAGTAAACGCGTCGCGCAACAGATAGGCGCTGCCCATCACGTTCGGCGCGTGCTTGAGCACGTAAGTGTTGCCAGCGATCAGCGCCGGAACGGCACCGCGCAGTACTTGCCAGATCGGGAAGTTCCACGGCATCACCGCGAGAATCGGGCCGAGCGGACGGTACTCGATGCGCGCCTTGCCACCTTCAACCTGCGTCGGCTCAGCGTCGAGCATGGCCGGGCCGTGTTCGGCGTACCACTCGCAGAGCTTGGCGCATTTCTCGATTTCACCGCGGGCCTGAGCGATCGGCTTGCCCATTTCCTGGGTGATCATCGTGGCCATGGCTTCGCTGGTTTCACGCAACGCAGCGGCCAGCGCGGTCAGCAGGCGCGAACGATCCTGCAGCGGCTTGCGTTTCCACTTGCCAAAGCCATATGCGGCGCGGGTCAACGCGGCGTCGAGGGCTTGCGCGGATTCAAACGCGTAATGACCGATCTGCTCGCCGGTGGCGGGGTTGATCGAGATGGCGTGGGTCTGGCTGGAAATCTGGCTCATGACATCGTCCTGCAGGTTCGTCGGATGGGCTTAGAGTAGGGTGGTGTTTGTTTTCTGGAAACTGAATAATAAAGATCGTTTCTTTCACGATTGGAGAATGACTGTGGATCTGGTGCAGCTGGAAATCTTCAAAGCCGTTGCCGAACACGGCAGCATCAGCGCCGCCGCCGCGCAGATCCATCGCGTGCCGTCGAATCTGACCACGCGGATCAAGCAGCTTGAGCAGGATCTGGGCGTTGATCTGTTTATCCGCGAGAAAAGCCGTTTGCGCCTGTCGCCGGCGGGGTGGAGTTTTCTCGAATACGCGCGACGGATTCTCGATCTGGTGCAGGAGGCCCGGGCAACGGTGGCGGGCGAGGAGCCGCAAGGCGCATTTCCGTTGGGCTCGCTGGAAAGCACGGCGGCGGTGCGCATTCCCGAATTGCTCGCGGCATACAACCAGTTGCACCCGAAAGTCGACCTCGACCTCTCGACCGGGCCCTCGGGGACGATGATCGACGGTGTGCTTTCCGGGCGCCTGGCTGCAGCGTTTGTCGATGGCCCTGTTTTGCATCCAACGCTGGAAGGCGTGCCGGCATTCGAAGAAGAGATGGTCATCATCGCGCCGCTCAATCACGCGCCCGTAAAACGCGCAGCGGATGTGAATGGCGAGAATATCTACGCCTTCCGCTCCAATTGTTCCTACCGTCATCACTTCGAAAAGTGGTTCAGCACCGACTCGGCGGTGCCTGGCAAGATCTTCGAAATGGAGTCGTACCACGGCATGCTCGCCTGTGTCAGCGCCGGCGCCGGACTGGCGCTGATGCCGCGCAAAATGCTGCAGAGCATGCCCGGGAGTGCGACCGTCAGCGTCTGGCCATTGGCGGCGGATTTTCGCTATCTGACCACCTGGCTGGTTTGGCGAAGGGGCACGGTGTCGCGCAGCCTGAGCATGTTTGTGCGTTTGCTGGAAGAGCGCGGGGTGGTGCGGGCAGAGGAATGAGGCAGGTTTCTGAGTATTTCTGTGTTGGAAAAAACTTTCGATTAGCAACGCGCGTACCAGTCGCGGTAAATACTTAAAACTGCGACTGGAAGCGCGCTTTAAAAACCAATGAGGTACATAATTTCCAATTAAAATTAAATTGGGGTGTCGGAGGTAGCGTGCACCTTCCCATTTGAAACTTTAATGGTTTTGTTTTGGTACTCGAACTCCATCTCGACGGTTGCGGTAATAGAGTTATGAGTGGAGTGTCTCTCAATATGAAGTTTTCCTTTTTTTGCCCTGACTATTTCTGTGCGGGATGACGCTAATGAACTAAAGGCGAGGGAACCAGTAACAGCGCTACCAACTGGTCCCACTTCATGCGTACCGTCTGGTAGGTCTTTCTGGAAGACAATCTGGAGACCGACATAACTGCCAGGAACACCTTCATCATAACGACCTGTGATAAAGCTTTTAACCGCTGTAGCAGAGTTCGTATAGCTAATATAATCTGCTTCAAAGTTTTCGCCTGTGTATTCTCGTGGAGGCGTGAAAGTTGCCGTGAAATAGTCGTTGGGGTGTTTGTTTTTCTCGGTACGGTTGCTAGCAGTGAACTCTAATTCCTGGTCTGGATTTTTCATTTTTAAGTTCCTTAGTTGATTAAATTAGGAATTTTCTATTATGGGCAGTTACCCGAACTACAGATTAACTAAAGCTTTCTATTTTGTAACTGTCATAAGTTACAGTTGTTTTTTCGTAAAAAGCGTGAGTGAGTTGGTCGAGGCGCGATATGTCATGCCCCACAGTTAGCGTGAAAAGTCGTCGATGCGATCGCCGCAGTGATCAAATCGTGCACACTCGAGCTCTCATTCGTCGCGTGCGGCTGGAGCGTTTTACGAAGGCGTGCTCATCTAAGTTTCTGCCAGACCATCCCGACACTACGCACCGTGCTGTTGTTTTTGCTACGGCACTTTGCAGGATCGCGCCGTGCAAATAGCCGATTTTGGTCAGTAAAAATGCTGGCTCTCGTGCCAGAGTCCGGCATTTTTCCTGTCAAAACGCCCCGTCGATACTGCGCGACACGTTCAGCGGATTGCCCTCGCGCAACACCTCTGGCAACAACTCATCCGGAAATCCCTGATACGCCACGGGCCGTAAGAAACGCTCGATCGAGGTCATGCCGACCGAAGTGAAGCGGCTGTCCGATGTGGCCGGAAAAGGGCCGCCGTGCACCGTAGCAAAGGTCACTTCCTGTGGGTGGGCGAAGGCGTTGACCACGATGCGTCCGGTGCGCCGTTCGAGAATCGGCAGAAGGCGCCGCGCGAATTCCAAGTCCGTATTTTCAAGGTGAATGGCGGCGCTGAGCTGTCCCCTGAACGAGCGGGCGACCGCCAGCAGTTCCTCGGCATCACTGACCGACACCAGCAGCGCCAACGGGCCGAACACTTCATGGGCCAGTGCTGGATCGCTGAGAAAATGCTGGCCCTCGATTTCCAGCAAGGCCGCACGTCCGGCGAACGAGTCATCGGCCGGCTTGCCTGTCGCGATCACCTGCGCGCCGGCACCTTTCATCGCCATCAGACCCTCGACGTAGGCGCCATGAATGCCCGGCGTCAGCATCGTCCGCGCCGGCGCCTCACTGACCCGTTTACGCATGGCGTTGCGCAGCTCATCAAAACCCGCACCGCGGATGGCAATCAGGATCGACGGACACAAACAGGCCTGCCCGACGTTGACCAGCATGCGTTCGATGAAGCCGTCGCCGATTTCGGCGCCGCGAACCGCCAGCGCCTCGGGCAGGATGAAGGTCGGGTTGACGCTGGTCATTTCGGTGAACACCGGGATTGGTTCGGGGCGCAATTGCGCACGGCGATACAGCGCCATGCCGCCCTGTTCAGATCCGGTAAACGTCACAGCCTTGATCAACGGATGATCGACCAGCGCTTCGCCGATGGCATTGCCGCCGCCACGCACCATTGAAAAAACACCTTCGGGTAAACCATGCGCCTGCACGGCTTCGCGAATGGCCCGCGCCTGGATTTCCGAGGCGCCGGGATGCGCGTTGTGTGCCTTGAGAATCACCGGCGCCCCGGCCGCCAATGCTGACGCGGTGTCGCCACCCGCCACCGAGTAGGAAATCGGAAAGTTGCTCGCGCCGAAAATCGCTACCGGGCCGATCGCGATTTTTTGCAGGCGATGATCCATCCGTGGGCGCGGCTGACGCTGGGGTTGCGCCGGGTCGATGGCCAGTTGCAGAAAGCGGCCCCGGCGCACCAGGTCGGCGAACTGGCGGAACTGGGTCGCTGCTCGCAAAGCTTCGCCCTCAAGCTGAGCTTCGGGCAGTCCGGTTTCCAGCGCAGCGCGTGCCGCCAGTTCGCTGCGTACTGCGTCGAGGTTGTCAGCGATGCTCTCGAGGAAAGCTGCGCGTTCGGCCAGCGAGGTGTGGCTGTAGCGGTCAAATGCCGCATCGGCGAGTGTCGCTGCCTGATCAACCTGCGCGGCACCGCCGAAGACGAAGTCCGGTTCGATCAATTGATCAGTGGCCGGGTTCAGCGCTTTCATCGTGCCTTCGGTGGCGGCGACATCCGCCGCGCCGATCAGCAAATGGCCGGTCAGATTCATTGCGCTTCACCCTGGGATTGGAGGTTGGTAATCAGTTCGTCCGTGCTGGCAATGACGTGAGCAAATGTCGGGCCGTTGAGTTCGTGGGCGGCGTGCATCATTTCCGCTTTGAAGGCCGCCGTTGCATCGCGGACCAGGGTGACGTGGTAGCCCAGTTCCGCGGCATAGCGGGCGGTGGCTTCGATGCAGGTGTTGGCCAACAGGCCGACGATGATCACGTGGGTGACGCCTTGCTGTTTCAGGCGAAAATCCAGGTCGGTGTTGGCGAAACCACTGGAGCCCCAGTGCTCCTGAACCACGATATCGCCGTCCTTCGGGGCGAAATCCGGGTGCCATTCGCCGCCCCATTCGCCACGGGCAAAATGATGCATGTGCATGATTTTGCATTGCGTCGGGGTCGGGTGATCCCAGCTTTCGTAGTCGCCTTTTTCCCAGCGGTGATGGGGTACGATGACCACCGGGATTTTCAGCTCGCGCACGGTGCGGTCGAGTTTGCGCAGGTTGTCGAGCAGGCCGTTCTGTTCAGCCATCGGTTTGATCAGCGGGAATATCTTGCCGCCGTCCGAAAGAAAATCGTTGTATGGATCGACCAGCAGATAGGCGGTTCTGTCCAGCGGATAGGGGGTATTCGACATGGCGGCTTGCTCCGGCAATGGGACTATCGGTGCACAGGGCTTGTCCCGGCATCGTGTGGATATGATAATCATAGTAACTGTAAAAGAGGCAAGCCCTGATGGCAGTAAACGATAGTCTTCCTGACACGCTGTGCCCGATCTCCCGGGCCGAGACGATCGTCGGCGACCGCTGGACCGTGCTGGTTTTGCGCGAGTTGTTCATGGCCAATCATCGCTATGACGAGATCCAGGCGCAGACCGGCGGTACGCCGCAAATGGTCGCCGCGCGTCTGAAATGTCTGGAAGCGGAGGGGCTGGTTGAGCGCCGGTTGTACAACGAGCGGCCGAAACGCTACGAGTACCACCTCACCGCGAAAGGCGAGGCGTTCTACCCGGTAATCATTGCGCTGCGGGCGTGGGGAGAGACCTGGTGCAAGGCACCGGAGGAGGGGGTGGCGGTGAACATGACCCACAAAAACTGCAACCACGACGCCGGCCTCGGGCCGCTGTGCGAGCACTGCGGCGAACCCTTGCGTCGGGAAGATCTGATCAGCCAGCCACAAGCAGCCTACGCCGCCGAACGGCAGGCGCGGCGTGAGGCGTTCAAAAGCAAATAAGCTCGATCACGGCGTGCCGTTTCGACCGTGCAGCACGTAGCCGGGACGCAGGCTCAAACGCTCGTAATAGGCTTTCACTGCGGCAAAATTCGGGTGAACCAGTGGGGTTTCGAACCAGCGGTTCACCGACAGCCCGATGGGAATGTCCGCCAGGGAAAACTGCTCGCCACTGACGTAGGCGCCGGTCTTTTCCAGTTGTCGGTCGAGGATTGCCATGGTCTTCGACCATTGCTCAATGCCGTTCGCCAGCGCGGCATTATCCTGATAGTCGGGCGACTGGCGCGCCAGCGACATGAAGGCGTACGACCACGAGCGATTCAGCTCCGACGCTTGCCAGTCGATCCACTGATCCACCCGCGCCCGGGTTTGCGCGTCAGTCGGATAGAGGTGCGAACCGTCATAACGTGCGGCCAGATAACGAATGATCGTGTTCGACTCCCACAAGGTGAAGTCGCCGTCCTGAATCACCGGCACCATGGCGCAGGGATTGAGCGCGAGAAACTGCGAATCGTTCGTCGATCTGAACCCCGATCCCCAGTCTTCACGCTCGAAAGGAATGTGCAATTCAGCGCAAGTCCACAGCACTTTGCGCACGTTGATCGATGAGGCTTTACCGAGTATTCGCAGCATTGGATGTCCCTTACCCAATCGTCGTCAGGCGTAAACAAATACCACACCGCAACGGAGAAGGCCCGCACAGTGCGGGCCTTCTTTTTCAGCGCATCAATCTTACAGACTGCCCGCCAGTTTGCCGCCCATCATCCGCCGACGGTAAGACGTATCGCGATTGGCCAGCCAGAAATACAACGGCGAGGTCACCAGCAATCCCACCAGCCACGACAGATCCGCACCGTTGATGTGCGCCGACACCGGGCCGACGTACAGCGGCGTGTTCATGAACGGGATCTGCACAGCGATGCCGATCGCGTAAGCCAGCAACGCCTGCGGGTTGTAGCGGCCGTAGATGCCGCCGTCGACCTGGAAGATCGACTGGATGTCGTACTGCCCTTTGTGGATCGCATAGAAGTCGATCAGGTTGATCGCCGTCCACGGCACCAACACCACCAGCAACACCAGCACCATGTCGACGAAGTGGCCGATAAAGTCTTTCGAGGCGCCGACGGCGGCAAAGCAGCAAGCCAGCAACACGATGATCGAGATCACTGCGCGGCTCTTGGCGGTGGGGATCCAGCGGTAGGCGAAGGTCTGCACCAGAGTGATCAGCGACAGCACCGCGCCGTAAAGGTTGAGGGCGTTGTGGCTGATCACGCTGAGCAGAAACAGCACCAGCATCAGCGGGCCAATGGAACCGGTGGCGAGTTTCACTGCATCCATGGTGTCCATGCCGACGGGCGTCGCCAGCACCGCGACGGCGCCGAAAATAAACGCCAGACTCGAACCGAACGCCGACCCCAAGTACGTGGTCCAGAACGTCGACGAGACTTTGACGTCGGCCGGCAAGTACCGCGAATAATCCGACACGTAGGGCGCAAACGCGATCTGCCACAGCGCGGCCAGCGACACGGTGGCCAGCCAACCGGACAGGTTGAAGCTGCCCCGGGTGAGGAAGTCATCGGTTTGAATATGAGTGAAGATGTAGCCGAAACCGACAACGATGCCGATCCCCAACACCCAGGTGCCGATGCGGTTGAGTACATGGATAAAGCGGTAGCCAATGATGCCGATGATTCCCGAACCGACTGCGCCAATGACGATACCGACCGGCACCGGAACGCTGTCGACCACGCCATGCAACGACTTGCCGGCCAGCACGATGTTGGAAGCGAAGAAGCCGATGTACATGACGCCGGCGATCAGTACCACCAGCAACGCGCCGAGCGAGCCGAACTGCGCGCGGCTCTGGATCATTTGCGGGATGCCCATCTGTGGGCCTTGCGCCGAGTGCAGCGCCATCAGCACACCACCGACCAGGTGGCCGACGAGAATGGCGACGATGCCCCAGAGCAGATTCAAGTGAAACAACTGCACGCCCAGCGCACCGGTAACGATGGGCAACGGCGCGATGTTGCCGCCGAACCAGAGCGTGAACAGATCCCTGACCTTTCCGTGGCGATCTTCGGGGGGCACGTATCCTATCGTGTGTTTTTCAATCAGCGGAGCGGAGGTTGCTGCAGGGGTAGCCATGACGAACTCCAAGGCAAGGATGAGTACGTGGACGTACTTCGGCAAGCGCCGGCACGGGCGGCGCATTTCTTGTTGAAGCGATCATGTGCAAAGCACCGCGAGAGATAAATTAGTAAGTTTGTTGCTACAGACCTTAAAAAAAATATGCTCCGGGCGAGGCCTGGCTCCGGTATGTTCAGGCTTCTCTCTTATCTTGATTCACAGCGCTTTGTGCAGGAGCTGCCGAAGGCTGCGACCCTTTGATTTTCTGGAGATTCCCATGGCCGCCTACAACCTGCGCCAGCTCAAATACTTCGTCACCACCGCCGAGTGCGGCAGCGTCGCCGAAGCGTCGCGCAAGCTCTACATCGCGCAGCCGTCGGTCTCCACGGCGATCAAGCATCTGGAAGAAAGTTTCGGCGTGCAGCTGTTCATCCGCCATCACGCCCAGGGTGTATCGCTGACGCCCAGCGGCTCACGCTTCTACCGCAAGGCGCTGGAGCTGTTACGCGTTGCCCACGAATTCGAACAGAACGCACTGGCCGACAACGACGTGGTGGCCGGGCAAATCGATATCGGCTGTTTTGAAACTGTCGCGCCGCTGTACCTGCCGCGCCTGATCGCCGGTTTCAAGGAACGCTGGCCGGGGGTGGAAATCCGCATTCGCGACGGTGAGCAGCAAGAGCTGGTGCAGGCGCTGACGGCCGGCAGCATCGACCTGGCGATGCTGTTCGAGCACGATCTCGATAGCACGATCGAAACCACGCCGCTGATGCCCGCGCAGCAGCCTTACGCCTTGCTCCCGGCGGATCACCGCTTTGCGCAACAGGCGAAAGTCTCGCTGCATGATCTGGTGCTGGAGCCCATGATTCTGCTCGACGTGGTGCCGAGCCGGACCTACTTCGTGAGCATTTTCGAGGAGCGCGGGTTGACCCCGCACATTGTGTTCAGCTCCCCATCAATCGAGATGGTGCGCGGCATGGTCGGGCGCGGTTTCGGCTTTTCGATTCTGGTCACCAAACCGTTCAGCGACTACACCTACGACGGCCAGAAAGTCGTCTGCGTGCCGCTGGCGGAAACCGTGACCGGGTCGGGATTGTCGGCAGCCTGGCTGCGGCGGGTGCAACTGACCAAACCGGTGCAGTTGTTTGTCGACCATTGTCGTGAGGAACTGGCCCGACTGTACGCTTGAGAGCAGTCGAGCCACGGTTCAATCGCTGATGAAAGTCAGCACACGTTGGAGCATTTCGTCGCAGGCCTTCAGTTGATCGAGGCTGACAAACTCGTCGGGTTTGTGGCCCTGATCCATGCTGCCGGGCCCGCAGACCACGGTCGGGATACCCGCCGCATCAAACAGTCCGCCTTCCGTGCCGAACGCCACCGTGGCGAAATCCGTTGAACCGCAGAACGCCGCAATCAGCTCGGCGGCCTGGCTCTGCGCATCGGTGACCAACCCCGGATAGGCTGATAATTCGCTGAAGCGGATCTCGCTTTGCGCACTGATCGCACGCATGCGCGGCAGCACTTCGCGTTCGGCATAGGCTTTCAGTGCTTGGGCGACGAGGCCCGGATCCTGCGAGGGCAGGGCGCGAATTTCGAAATCGAAACGACAGTCGGCAGGCACGATGTTCAAGGCTTTGCCGCCGCTGATCACTCCGGTTTGCACGGTGCTGTAGGGCGGGTCGAAGCGCTTGTCATGATGCTCTGGCGTTTTCAGTTGCTGCCCGAGTCGGCCCAGCTCACCAATCAGTTCGGCGGCGTATTCGATGGCATTGACGCCCAGTGGCGCGTAAGCCGAATGGCACGGATGGCCATGCACATCGCAACGCATCGCCAGTTTGCCTTTGTGGCCGAGCACCGGTTTCAGCTCGGTCGGTTCGCCGATGATGCACAGCAACGGTTTGATCGGGCGTTGCTGCAAGACCTCGAGCAGCGAACGCACGCCGAGGCAGCCAACCTCTTCGTCGTAAGACAGAGCGATGTGCACCGGCAGGCGCAACGACGCCTGCACCAGCGCCGGTACCAGCGCCAGCACACAGGCGATATAACCCTTCATGTCTGCCGTACCGCGCCCAAACACCTTGCCGTCGCGCTCGGTCAATTCGAACGGCGGCAGCGTCCACGGCTGACCATCGACCGGCACTACATCGGTGTGCCCGGACAGCACAATGCCCGGTTGATCCACCGGGCCGATCGTGGCGAACAGGTTGGCCTTGCTGCGCTCATCGTTGTAGATCAGCGCGCAGGGCACGTCGAAACCTTCGAGGTAATCGCGGACGAATTCGATCAACTGCAAGTTGGATTCACGGCTGGTGGTATCGAACCCCACCAGCGCCTTGAGCAACTCGACGCTGTTCATCGCTCGTCCCCGGCCACGCCATAGCCCGGCGCCTTGGCCGGATCGAGGGCGCGGTCGATGTAGTCCTGAAGCTGCGGCGCGTAGGCGTCCCAGAGTTGTTGCAACTGGCCGATCGGGTCTTCATCGGCCCAGTCGACGCGCAGGTTGACGATCGGCCAGGTCTGCTCGCCGACCACCACGACGGCGGCCGAATGCACCGGGCCGGCTTCGCCACCGAGCGCTTGCGCGGCGTGCAGGGCCTTGAGCAGACGATCAGCGAGTTGACCTTCGCCGTCCTCGAAGGCGCTGACCATCGCTTCGATCACCGAACGCCCGGCGAGCATGTTACCGGCGGCGACGCACTGTTCGCCGCTGACGGCGTTGTGCACGCCGAGGGTTTGCGCACCGCTGAAATGTGCGGTCTGGCCGAGGTGGTTGATCGCGGTGATCTGGCGGTACTGGCTGTAGCCGTTACGCGTGAGCACCTTGTCCAGCGCATCGTCCGGCGCCAGACCTTGCTCCATCAGCGCGAGGACTTCCGGGCCGAGGGACGGCAGGGTGATGTTCTGGCTCGACACCGCGCCAACGCCGGGCAGCAGCCACGGGCAGCGCGCACCGACGGCGATGCTGGAGGAACTGATGGCGACACCGAACTGGCCGGTTTCGGCGCAGCGGGCTGCGATTGAAAAGGTCATCTGCTTACTCCTTACTAGAAGATGTTGTCCTTGAGGGCCTCATCGCTGGCAAGCCAGCTCCCACAGGTTTGGGGTCGATCAAAAAACCTTCAAACAACTCCAAACCCTGTGGGAGCTGGCTTGCCAGCGATAGCCGCGACTCGGTTTCCTGACTTACTCAGGAATCACCGCAATCACATCAATCTCCATCAGCCACTGCGGCTGCCCCAGCGCCGACACCACCAGTCCAGTGGAGATCGGGAACACGCCTTTAAGCCACTTGCCGACTTCGCCATATACCGCTTCGCGATAACGCGGGTCGATCAGGTACGTGGTGGTTTTGACGATGTGGCTCATGTCGCTGCCGGCTTCTTCCAGCAACTGTTTAACGTTGCGCATCGCTTGTTCGGCCTGCGCGCGCGGATCACCCAGACCCACCAGATTGCCGTCGAAATCCGTGCCGACCTGACCACGGACATACACGGTGTTGCCGGCCCGCACGGCCTGGCACAGGTCATTGTCCAGGGTCTGGTTCGGGTAGGTGTCTTTGGTGTTGAACATGCGGATGCGAGTGTGGGTGGGCTGGCTCATGTGAAACTCCTGAAGATGGTACGCCCCGGCGCAATCGGCGCCGGCGCGAAAAGGGCTATCAAGCGTCGACGGTGTCGGCGGCTTTGTTGTGGCTGCTCGAATGCAGTGCGGCTTCACGCTGCTCGGCATCGCGATAGTCCAGATACTTGCGCTGGGTGGCGATGTGATCGGCGACGTGCTTGGCGTCGTGCCACACGCCCCAGATGAACGACGAACCGCGACGCGACTGCCACGGCAAACCAAGGAAATACACGCCCGGTTCACTCGACACACCACGTTGGTGCACAGGCTTGCCCTTGTCATCGAACGTCGCGACTTGCAGCCAGGAATAATCCACGGCAAACCCGGTGGCCCAGATGATCGACGTGATACCGGCCTTGGCCAGATCCAGATCGGCCAGCGGATTTTTCACGCACTCGGGGTCCGGATAGGTTTCGCGCGCTTCAGGTTCTTCCGGCAGATCGAGGCCGTTGCGCTCGATGTAGGCATCGGCGGCATCGAGCAACGCCAGGTAATTTTCGTCGCCGCGAGTGAGGTTGCCGACCAGGTCCTGCTTGAAGGTCACCACGCCGTTATTGAACGATTCGGTGACGCCAACCAGGGTCATGCCGCGATGGGCCAGACCACGGAAATCGATGGTGCGCCCGCCATGGGCACCGCTGACCGCGATGGTCACGTGCTCACGCCCCGGTTTCATCGCCGCTTGATCCCACTCGCCAAGCACGCCCAACCACCAGCAGAAATCCCGGTTGCGATAGGCGCGAGGTGGGCGATCGTGGGCGCCGACCGACAGGTAAACCTGCTTGCCGGAACGTTGCAGCTCATCGGCAATCTGCACGCCGGAAGAACCGGCACCGACCACCAGCACTGCGCCTGCCGGCAGTTGCTGCGGATTGCGGTAATCAGCGGAGTGGATCTGCAACAGACGTTCGTCCTGCGGGGCAATCGCCGGAATCACCGGTTTCTGAAACGGCCCGGTCGCAGCGACCACACGACTGGCTTCGATCACGCCTTCGGAGGTCTCGACGGTGAAACCCGGGCGCCCGACATTGCGCACCACGCTTTTCACTTCAACGCCGGTGCGGATCGGCGCATTGAATTTCTTTGCATAGGCTTCGAAGTAATCCGCCACGCGCTCTTTCGGGGCGAAGCCGTCGGGATCGACGTCATCGAATTCCAGGCCGGGAAAGCGGTCGTGCCAGGCCGGGCCGTTGGCAACCAGCGAGTCCCAACGCCCGGTGCGCCAGCGTTCGGCAATGCGATTGCGCTCCAGCACGAGGTGCGGCACACCGAGTTTGCTCAGGTGTTCGCTCATGGCGACGCCTGCCTGGCCAGCACCCACGATCAGCGTGTCTGTTTTTATTATTGCAGTGGTCATCTCTACATCCTTCCTAGCAAGGCAGTGGGATTCGGGCCGCTGTTGGCTTGTCCGTTTTGCTTGCGGTCAGACTAGGGAGGAGGGGGATTTCGGTAAAATATTATTAAGCTGGGATGTGAAGATAAAAATCTGATGCAGCGCTTGGAAACCCTTGAAATACAGGGGTTGCAGGAAATCGGCTGTGGGGTTGGGAGATAAAAAAACCGTTGGCGTAACGTGCAGTGGTGATCAGAATCTTCCCCTCACCACTGCGCCGGTTTCAACGATTCAGAAACGCCAGCAAGTCCTCATTCAAGGCCTGCGCGTGCGTCACCACAAAGCCATGTGGCGCACCTGCATAAACCTTCAGCTCGGCGCCCTTGATCTGCGCCGCCGCCTGCTTGCCGGTGGTTTCAAACGGCACGATCTGGTCGCCGTCGCCATGGATCACCAGTGTCGGTACATCGATCTTGGCCATGTCCGGGCGGAAGTCGGTTTCCGAGAACGCGGTCACGCAATCCACGGTGCCCTTGAGCGAGGCCAGCAGCGCAATGTTGAGTGTTTGCGCGAGCACGCCGTCAGAGACTTTCTGGCCTTGATTGGTGCCATAGAACGGCGCGGCGAAGTCAGCGATGAACTGCGCACGATCCTGCAACAAGCCAGCCTTGATGCCGTCGAACACCGAGGTGTCGACACCTTGCGGGAAATCGGCTTTCTTGCCGAACAACGGCGTCACCGCGCCCAGCAATACCACACCGGCAACGCGTTCGCTGCCATGACGAGCGATGTAACGGCTGACATCGCCGCCACCCATGGAAAAGCCCACCAGCGTCACCTCGCGCAGGTCCAGATGGTTGATCAGTTGCGCGATGTCATCGGCGAAAGTGTCGTAGTCATACCCGGTCCACGGCTGGTCGGAACGCCCGAAACCACGGCGATCAAAGGCAATGGTGCGATAGCCACGGCTGCTCAGGTATTCCATCTGGTATTCCCACATGTCGGCATCCAGCGGCCAGCCGTGGCTGAAGAGCACGGGTTTACCGCTGCCCCAATCCTTGTAGTAGATCTCGTTACCGTCTTGCGTGGTGAAGGTGCTCATGGAAACTCCTGCGTCAGGGATCGCGCGTGATGCCGAAATGGCGACATTCACTATCAGCGCAAAGCGCTCTGGCTACTTGTATGCAGGTGCTGGTTTTGCGTCGGTCCAGTCGTGAACGTGTCTTGGAGTTGTATGATGCAACTGTGAGCCGCGAGGCCAATCGACGAATGCATGGAGTACTCCTACGTGAAACGCAAAAGCTTGCAGGGCAATGCCTGCCCGGTGGCCCGGACGCTGGACCTGATCGGCGACTGGTGGTCGCTGCTGATCATTCGTGACGCGCTGGACGGGATTAGCCGCTTCAATGATTTTCAGAAGAGTCTGGATATCGCGAAGAACATGCTCAGCGCGCGCCTCAAAGGCCTGGTGGAGCAGGGAATCCTGCAAGCGCTGCCTGCGGCCGATGGCGGCGCGTATAAGGAATACGTGCTGACTGAGCGCGGCAAAGCCTTGCAGACGGTGATCGTCGCGCTGTCGCAGTGGGGCGGTGAATTCATGTATGCGCCGGGTGAGCCGGGTTCGGTGATGGTCGATGCGAAGAACCGTCAGCCGATTCGCAAGCTGGAACTGCGGTCTGCAGACGGTCGCCTGCTGGTGCCTGGCGAGGTGGCGACTCGATTGGGCGTAGCGCACTGAGACTAATTCGCAAATAACCCCGACGAACGGTAGAAACTTAGGTTTGACGTCAAAATGATGGCCATCTAGTATCGCGCCACTATTTTGATATCAAACTCCGTCTCGAGGGATCGAACATGTCCTCACCCGCCCTTGCGGCGCGGTTGTGCATGGCTTTACTGTGCCTGTCTGCGCTTCAAGCTGCCTATGCTGCACCTACTCCCGGTGAAACCGACCTGATCCGCGAACGCCAGAATCGCCTGCTCGAAGAGCAGCAGCGGCGCCTTGAGGAGCTTAAGGATTTACCCGGGAAAGAAGCCGCGCCTGCGCAACCGGTCGCTCCCACGGACACCCGTTGTTTTCCGATCAAGGACATTGAGCTCAAAGGCGCTGAAAGTCTCTCCGAGCGCGACAAGACCACACTGCTCAAACCCTACATCGGGGCGTGCCTTGGTGTACCGCAGCTCAATGAGTTGCTCAAAGTCATCACCGATTACTACATCGAAAAGGGCCTGGTCACCAGTCGCGCCTACTTGCCACAACAGGACCTGTCTGGCGGCCACCTGAAAGTATTGGTGGTCGAAGGCAAGCTCGAAGGTATGAAGGGTGCCGAGAACAGCAAGCTTTCGGAACGCGAACTGGCCATGGCTTTTCCCGGTAAGGCGGGTGACCTGGTCAACCTGCGCGAGATCGAGCAAATGGTCGATCAGCTCAACCGCCTGCCTTCGAACCAGGCAAAAATGGAGCTGGCGCCCGGCCAGAACGTCGGTGGCAGCGAGGTGCTGGTCACCAACACGCCGCAAAAACCATGGCGTGCCGGCCTGTCACGCAGTAACGACGGCCAGCGCAGCACAGGCGAGCAGCAGTGGGGCACCACGTTTGATTGGGACAGCCCGCTCGGCCTGGCCGATCAGTTGAGCCTGCGCGGCGGCCACGATGCAATGACCGACCACCAGCACACCTCCAACAACGCCATGCTCAATTACAACCTGCCGTGGGGCTGGTGGAATTTCACCTACACCTACAGCCAGAGCGAGTACCGCTCGCAAATCGCCGCCAATGGCTACAACTTCAAACAGACCGGCGACAGCGAAAACCATCAGTTGCGCGCCGAGCGGGTGATCCACCGCGATGCCGTCAGCAAGACGTCCCTCAGCGCCGGCCTGTCGTACCTGCGCACCAATAACTTCATCGAAGACAGCAAGCTCAAGCTGAGCAGCAACCGCATCAGCGAAGCGCAGTTCGGCATCAACCATGGTCGTCGAATCGGCAGCGCCTTCGTCAACTTCGATGCCGGCATGCAGGAAGGCATCGGTGCGTTCGACGCGCAGGGTAGCCACGACCCTGGTCCGGGTGAACCGGATGCCCGCTACCGCAAATACACCGCGACCTTGAGCTACCTGCAACCGTTCAAGGTGTGGGGCGAATCGTTCAGTTTCAGCAGCCTGATGACCGGTCAGCGCAGTGAAGATGTGCTGTTTAGCCCGCAGCGCACCAGCCTCGGCGGATCGTCGTCGATTCGTGGTTACAAGGATCAGTCGCTATCCGGCGACAGCGGTGGCTACTGGCGCAACGATCTGCGCTGGACACGTCCGGTGACTGCCGAATGGCTGCAACCGGTGTTCGCCGAATACGGCACCAGCCTGGGCTACGACCAGGGTGTGATCCGTGGTGATCGCTACAACGGCAATCAGCATGGGCGCATGTCGAGCAACTCGCTGGAGCTGTTCGCCCGCGGCCAGCACGTGGCTGCCAGCGTGACCTTTGCCCATTCCCTGGAACGGCCGGACGCGCTGACCGAGCGCGAAGCGCCGATCTACTTCCGTATTGATTTCTTCATCTAAAAACAACTTTTCGAGATCATCGACATGGACGTTCGTCAGTTCGCCTTTCTTGCGCTTCAACCTTCTGCGGCCGTGAAAGAGCGCGAGCGCTTTCTGGGCATGCCCAAGCGCGGGCTGGCGTTTCTGCTGGCGAACGTCATGTTCTGGCAACCGATGTGGGCGCAGGCCGACGGCATTGTGGTGGCCAACCCGAATACCTCGCTGGATCGCGCCGGCAACGGCGTGCCGATCATCAACATTGCCACGCCCAATGCCAGCGGCCTGTCGCACAACCAGTTCCACGACTACAACGTTGGTACACAGGGCGTCATCCTCAACAACGGTGCGACCCAGACGTCGAGGACCCAGTTGGGCGGCCACATCATCGGTAACCCGAACCTGAAAAACAGCGGGTCGGCGCAGGCGATTCTCAACGAAGTCGTCAGTGGTAACCCAAGCCAGTTGCGCGGTTATACCGAAGTGGCGGGGCAGTCGGCGCGGGTCATCGTCGCCAACCCCTACGGCATCACCTGTAATGGCTGCGGTTTCATCAACTCGCCACGAGTGACCTTGACCACCGGTAAACCGGTGCTCGACAACGGTCGGCTCGATCGCTTCCAGGTCGATCAGGGCAGCGTCGCCATCGAAGGCGCGGGGCTCAACGCGAACAATGTCGATCGCTTCGAAATCATCACTCGCAGCGCGAAGATCAATGCCGAGATTCAGGCACAGAACCTGACCATCGTTGCCGGTCGCAATGACGTCAACGCACAAACCCTCAACGCTACGGCGCGCGCCGATGACGGCAGCGCCAAACCGCAATTGGCCATCGACTCCTCGGCGCTCGGCGGCATGTACGCTGGCGCGATCAAACTGGTCGGCACCGAGGCCGGGGTCGGGGTGAAACTGGCCGGCAATCTGGCCGCCAGTGGTGGTGATATCCAGATTGATGCCAACGGCCAATTGACCCTGGCGCAGACCTCTGCGGCCACGGCCGTCAACATCAAAGCCACCAGCCTTCAGGCGCAAGGTCCGGTTTACGCCGGCAGCGCGTTGAATGTGCAAACTCAAGGTGATCTGACCAGCCTGCAAAACCTCGCCGCGCGCGACAGCATCAACCTCAGCGCCGGCGGCACACTGACCAACAACAGCATCATCGAAGCCGGGGTCAACGCGGACAACAGCCGCAATGGCACAGGCGACGTGATCCTGCGTGCGCAGAACCTCAACAACAGCGGCAAAAGCGTGATCGCCAGTCGTAACGTGACGGCGAACGTAACGCAAACCCTGAACAACCAGGGTGGCTCTTTGACCGCCGGGCAATCCGTCGACATCGTTGCCGGCACGCTGGACAACCAGAACAAGGGCCGCGTGCTCGCTAACACCGCCGTGCAACTGAGCGCCGGTAAAGTTCTCAATACGCAGGGCGTGATTACCAGCAGTGGCAATCTGAAGGCCGATATCGGCGAGCTGAACAACCACGATGGCGAGATTTCCACTGCGGGTAGCCTCGCTATCAACGCGGTCACCCTCGACAACAGCGACGGCCAGGTCACCGGTGACGTTGCCCTGAACATCGGTTTGATCGGTGCGCTGAACAACCGCAACGGTGTGTTGGGCTCTGGTGTGAACGTCAGCATTACCGCCGCCAGCCTGGACAATAGCCACGAAGGCAGCCTCGTCAGTGACGGCAGCCTGACCGCGCGCATCAGCGGTCTGTTCGACAACCAGAACGGCGATGTCAGCGGTAAAGGCGTGGTGGACTTGCAGAGCGCCAGTCTCGACAACCGCAGCGGCAGCGTGGTGAGCAAAGACCGTTTGACCCTGCGCAGCGACTCGCTGGACAACCGTGGTGGCAAAGTTCGCGCGACCAAGGATCTGCAACTGACGGTCGGCACACTCGACAACCGTCAGAAAGGCCTGCTCGATGGTCAGGCTGCCGTCAACCTCAGCGGCAGCCAATTGGATAACCGCGGCGGCTTGCTCAGTGCGGCCGGGCCGATGATCCTCGGTGTCACGCGTATCGATAACAGCACCGGGCGCATTGCCAGCAAAACCGATCTGACGGCCAACGTCGCGCAGTTCATCAACCAGGGCGGTGAACTGGTCGCTCAAGGGACTTTGCTGCTCACAGGCCAGGCGCTCGATAACCGTAACGCCGGTCTGGTAGGCGCCACAAAAGCGCTGCAACTGAAGGTCGAGGATATCGACAACCGCGGTGGCGAAATCTCCAGCGCGGTCGATGTCACGTTTGCAGGGCAAAGCCTGAACAACAGTGACAGCGGCAAGATTCTCGCCGGGACCACCTTGGGCCTGACCGTGGCCCGCATCATCAACCAGGCCAAGGGGCAGCTGTTCAGCCAGAACGCCACAACGCTGCTCGGGCAGACGCTGGACAACAGCGGTGGCAGCTTCGTCAGCCAGCAAGGTGTGGATATTCGCCTCGACAATGCCCTGAGCAACATCGAAGGCCTGATCAGCAGTGAAGGCAAACTGACCGTCAATTCGGCCAGTCTCGACAACACTCGCGGTCGTGTGTCGAGTGCCAGTGCCCTCACGTTGACTACGACGGGCAGCCTGAACAATCAGGCCGGCTCGATCGCCACCGACAAAGGCCTGGTCCTCAACTCGCAACGTCTTGATAACAGCCAGAAGGGCTTGATCAGCGGCAAAAATGCCACCGCTGTCACCACTGGTGTCTTCGACAATACCGCGGGCGGCAGCTTGATCAGCGGCGACACCCTGAACCTCAACGCCACGCAGGTGAGCAACGGTGTCGGCAGCCGGATCGCCAGCGAAAAGGCGCTGACCGCTACGGTCACCGGGTTCGATCAGCAGGGCGGCCAGTTGTTCAGCAAAACCGCCCTGAGTCTCGACCTCAATCACGGCCAGTTGAACAACCAGAACGGTCTGATCAACGCCCCCGTGCTGGTGCTGAAAAACCTCAAGGACATCAACAACCAGGGCGGTGAGATCTCCAGCGCCCAGGCGTTCACACTGATCGCGCAAAACCTTGATAACAGCAACAAAGGCAAGCTCATCAGCAATCAGGGCCTGACCCTGCGCATCGAGCAACTGCTGGCCAGTGTCAAAGGCTTGATCTCCGCACAAACCGTCGATATCAGCAGCGTCCGCCTGGATAACGGCGGTGGCATGATCTCCAGCCGTGGCACCCTCGGGGTGACAGTGGACGGTCAACTGCTCAACCAGAGCGGCACATTGATCGCTGATGGTGAGCTGAATCTGAGCGCTGACAGCGTGGACAACAGCGACGGCCAGATCGCCGGTAAAACCGATGTCATCGCCAATGTCGCCAACCTCAACAACCAGCACGGTGAGTTGGTCGCCAGCAGCGGTCTGACGCTGACCGGCGCCAGCCTCGACAACCGCAACGGCGGCCTCGTCGGCGCTAACGACGCGTTGCAACTGAAGATCGATGCCGTCGACAACCGTGGCGGCGAACTGTCCAGCCAGGCCGACGTGACGCTGGTAGGCAGCCGTCTGGACAACAGTGACGGCGGCAAACTGGTTGCACAGGGCACATTGAGCCTGACCGTCGATGAAGTGCTCAACCGGGCCAAAGGCCTGTTGTCGGGCAAGACCGGCCTGACGTTGACCGGGCACAGCCTCGACAGCAGCGCGGGTACGCTGTTGAGCCAGCACGATCTGCAACTCGACCTCACCGGTGATCTGAACAACAGCCAGGGCCTGATCAGCGCTGAAGGCACGCTTGTCGTCAATGCCGCCAGCCTGATCAACAACCTCGGCAGCCTGTCCGTGGGCGGGCCGCTGACGTTGACCACCGTCGGCGTGGTGCTCAACCGGGAAGGGCTGATCGTTAGCGACGCCAGCCTGATCCTCAACAGTGCCAGCCTCGATAACAGCAAAAACGGCGTCATCAGCGGCAAAGGCCCGGTGCGAGTGCAGACCGGTGCGCTGGATAACAGCCACACCGGCAAGTTGAACAGCGGCGACACGCTTGACCTGAAAGCCACCCAATTGACCAACCAGGACGGCGGCCGGATTGCCAGCGCCGCTGCCCTGACCGCCAACGTCACCGGTCTGGATCAGCAGGGCGGTCAGCTGTTCAGCAATACGTCGCTGGAACTGGACCTCAATCACGGTCAATTGAATAACCAGAACGGCCTGATCGGCGCACCGTTGCTGATGCTGAAACACCTTGAGGACGTCAATAACGCCGGTGGCGAAATCTCCAGTGCCCAAGCGTTCACCGTGACCGCACGCAGCCTCGATAACAGCAACGGCCAATTGCTCAGCAATCAGGCGGTGACGCTGCGCATCGACCAGGCGCTGAGCAACCTCAAAGGCATGATTGCCGCCGCCGCGCTGGACATCAAAGCCGCCAGCCTGGACAACAGCGGCGGTACCGTGACCAGCCGCGCAAACCTTGATCTGAATCTCGATGGTTTGCTCACTAATCAGAACCTGGGATTGATCAACGCCACTAGTGGCCTGACCATCAACAGTAACGGCTTGAACAACCAGAACGGTTCTCTGCTGGGCAGCGCTATCGCCATCGATTTTGGTGCAGCGAGCGCTGACCTGAACAACGACGGCGGCCTGATCACCACCGAAGGCCAACTGAGCCTCCATCACCTGCGCGACCTGAGCAACCGCAACGGCAAGATCTCCAGCAGCCAAAGCATCGACCTGAATACTCGCAGCTTCGATAACAGCGGCGGCAAGCTGATCAGCAATAATGTGCTGAACGTCAACGCTGGCGCCGTGATCAACCAGAACGGTCTGATCTCCGGCTTGCAAGGCCTGACCGTCAACGCGGCCAGCCTCGACAACCGCAACATCGGCACACTTTCAAGTGCTGACGGCAACCTCAACGTGACCTTGAGCGGGGACTTGCTCAATAACGGCAAGGGCGCACTGGTCACCCAGAAAAACCTTAGCGTCAATGCCGCGAATCTGGACAACAGCAACGGCGGCGTACTCTCCAGCGGCGGTGCGCAAACCCTTACCGTCAGTGGTCTGCTGAACAACGCTGCGGGTGGTTTGATTGCCACCGATGCGACCCTGGCAATGCAAGCCATTACCCTGGGCAACGCTGGCGGCACCGTCAATGCCAAACAGGACCTGAGCTTCACCGGGACCACGCTGGATAACACCAGTGGCAGTCTTGTCGGTAGCGCCGCAGTGACCCTTGATCTGCTCGGTGCCCTGACCAACGCCAACGGCAAACTGGCCAGTGGTGGCGCGCTGTTGCTGCAGCGCTCGACCCAGATCAACAACCAGGGCGGGCAATTGGTCAGTCAGGGCCTGATGACCCTGCTGAGCGGTGGCCTCGACAACCGTAATCGCGGCACTGTTGCCGCCAACGGTCTGCTGACGATCACTACACCGGGCGCCATCCAGAACAGCACCGATGGCTTGATTTACAGTCAGACGGGCGACGTACAACTGCAGGCCGCCAGCCTCGCCAACGGCAAAGGCACCGTGCAAAGCCAAGGCGCACTGAGCGTTGTCACTGCTGGCGACATCGATAACCAGAGTGGTCGGATCATCGCCACCAACGGCGACCTGACCATTGACGCCGGGGACCTCGACAGCCGTGGCGGTGTACTCGCCAGCTTGCAAGCTGCGTTTACTGCACGCCTGAGCGGTGTGCTGAAAAATGGCTACGACCTGAACAATAATCGTCAGGGCGGCGTGATTCAGGCCCAGCGCCTGAACCTCAATGCGTTGATGTCGATTGACAACTACGGTGGACGAATCTCCGCGCAAAGCGGCGACGCCATCGTCGTCACCGGCAACTTCGATAACCGCAATGGCGGGCTCTACGCCAAAGGCAAAATCAACGTCACCGGCAACAACTTCGACAACAGCGGCGACAACGACGGGCAGATTGCCGGTCAGCAGATCGATCTTAATCTGAGCGGTGCACTGAACAACCGCATGGGCATCATCGAGAGCGACAGCACCCTGGCGATCAAGGCGGCGAGCCTCGACAACCAGACGGGTCAGTTGCGTGCGCTGGGCACCAGCGGCAAAACCGCTTTCCAGATTGGTGGTCTGTTCGACAACCGCAACGGTACGCTGGAAACCGCCAACACCGACCTCACGCTCGGCGCCGCTGGTTTCCTTAATGCCGGTGGCAGTCTGTTGCACGTCGGCACGGGCACCTTCGACATCTCCACCAACAACGTGATCAACGCTGGCGGCACGCTGGTGACCCGTGGCGGTTTGACCATCAGCACTGACACCTGGACCAACAGCAGCTCGATTCAGGCCGGACGCCTGACCGTCAACGTCAACAACCTGACCCAGACCGCCAGCGGGCAGTTACTGGCCTCCAACAGCTTCATCGGCAACGGCGTCAACTGGAACAACGAAGGGTTGCTGGCCAGTGATGGCAGCATGAACGTCGGCTTGAGCTCGGCTTATTGGGGCACCGGTCGTCTCACCAGCCAGGGCGACTTCGGTCTGAGTGCTGCGCAAGTCAGCCTGACTACCGCCACCTCCAGCATCGCCGGTGGCGGCCAGACAACGATCAATGTCGGTGGCCAACTGGATAACGCCGGTCGACTGACCTCCGGCGCGGGCCTGACCATCAATGCCAGCGGCGTACGCAACTACGGCACCACCGCTGCTGCCGGTGACCTGACCCTCACCACCGGTAGCCTGGTCAACGCCAGCGGGCTGATCTTCAGCGGCAAGAACATGTCGCTGCGGGTCGCCGATCTGAACAACAGCTACGGCAACGTCTACAGCCTCGGCAATCTGACGATTGATCGCGATGGCAGGGGCGGGTGGGCCAACTCCATCGTCAACCGTTCGGCGTCGATGCAAAGCGACGGCAGCATGACCCTCGCGGCGAGTTCGATCCAGAACATCCGTGACGTACTCACGGTCAACAACGCCGGCATCTACACCGCGCGCATCGGTGAAGTCACCTGTATCGAAGAGGTCAACGCCGGCGACTGCAGCGGCAAGCAGAACCATGCGTGGGAGATCGTGCAACGCGAAAAACTCGAGGTCACTGCGGCGAGCGCTGCGTCGAGTATTACCGCCGGTCGTGACCTGACCATCAATGGCGGCGATCTGCTTAACCAGAGCAGCACCATCGCCACCGCCGGCAACTTCACTGCCAACGTCGCCAACCTTACCAACAGCGGCGTGGAAACCGGTGAAACCGAAACCACCCGCATCTACATGTCCGAGCGCACCCGCGGCGCCGGTGCCTGGTACAACGCGGCAAGCGCCTTCACCAACCAGTACTGGTATGAAAGCAGCGGCTACGACGCCAATAATCTGGGTGGTCTGCAGGGCGGTATCGCCAACTTCATCGGTATGACCGAACGGGAATTCCCGGGACTGGGCAGCACCCGCAAAATTGCCGGCAGCGACCAGAGCTATGCAGCGGTGATCCAGGCCGCAGGCGCGGTCAACATCACCGCGCAAAACAACATTGATAACAGCGTGGTGCGCCCGGGCTACACCTATATTGGCAGTGGTCCGCGCACCGGCACCGGGGCGGGTGGCAGCCAGTTCTCCACGCGTGTGACGGTTAATCAGCAACTGCCACCGAACCTGGCGCAGCAGCAGGTCAACCCGGTAGTGTTGCCTGGCTTCGCGCTGCCAACCGGGCAGAATGGTTTGTTCCGCCTCAGCGGCCAGGAAAACACCGCTCCAGTCGCGACCGGCCCGCAGAGCTGGACCATGGGCGGTGCAGCCGTCAATCCGAGCCAGCGTGATCAAGCGTTGCCGAATGTGCAGACGCGCAACATTCTGCTGACCAATAATGCGTCGGCCTCAGCCAGCAACGTCAACCTGAGCCCGGCCGATCGTCAGGCCCAGCAGCAGAGCGGTGGCGCCAGCGCAATCGACGTCAGCGCCCCGGCGACGGACGCCAGCGGCGCGACGCTGCCGGGTCGTTCCACAGCGTTCACGATCAATCGCGTGCAGGGCGTGCCGGTCAGCAGTGGCCAGTCCAAGCCGCAAAAATACCTGGTTGAGACCAACCCGGTACTGACCGACCTCAAGCAGTTCATGAGCTCGGACTACCTGCTTTCCAACCTCGGTTACGACCCCGATCAAAGCGCCAAGCGTCTGGGTGACGGATTCTACGAACAGACCTTGCTTCAGCAAGCCGTGGTTGCCCGTACGGGGCAGCGTTTTATCGATGGTAAAACGTCTGACAGCGAGCTGTTCAAGTACCTGATGGACAATGCGCTCGCCAGCAAAAACGAGCTCAATCTGGCGGTGGGCGTCAGCCTGACATCCGAACAAGTGGCGGCGCTGACCCACGACATCGTCTGGATGGAAACCGCCGAAGTCAACGGCGAACAAGTACTGGTGCCGGTGCTGTATCTGGCCAACGCCAACAATCGCCTGGCCCCGAACGGCGCCCTGATCCAGGGCAGCGACGTGACCCTGATTGCCGGCAAGGACCTGAACAACGCCGGTACCTTGAAGGCCAACAACAACCTGTCGGCCACCGCCACCAACGACCTGGTCAACAGCGGCCTGATCGAAGCGGGCAATCGCCTCGACCTGCTGGCCGGCAACAACCTGATCAACAAATCCGGCGGCGTTATCGCGGGTAAAGAAGTGTCGTTGACCACCACTCGTGGCGACATCATCAACGAACGCACCGTCACCACCCACGAGAGCGACAGCGGCTACCGCAGTGAGCGTAGCGACTTTGTCGACAGTGCTGCGCGTATCGAGGCCGCCAACAATCTGACCATCAAGGCTGGACAGGACTTCAACAACACCGGTGGCGTGCTGAAAAGCGGCCTAGACACCACGATCAGTGCCGGGCGCGACGTCAACCTCGTGTCGGCGGAGCAAGTCTCCGGCGGCCAACGTGGTTTGCACACGGAACAGACCATTACGCAATATGGTTCGGCCATCAGTTCCGGGCAGGATCTGAAGGTGAACGCCGGCCGAGATATCTCAGCGGTTGCCAGTCAGATCGATGCCAAGCGCGATGTGAACATGAGTGCCGTGGGTGATTTGACCCTGGCCTCGGCGGCGGATGAAGAGCACTCGTACACCAAGACCAAGAAGGTGAAGAGTCAGGAGGATCATGTCAGTCAGGTATCCACGACGCTGGCAGCGGGTGGTGTTGTTTCACTTAATGCTGGCAAAGATTTAAGCCTTATTGCCAGTCGGGTAAGCGCGGGGGATGAGGCTTACTTGACTGCTGGCGCGAATTTGGCACTCCAGTCGGCGGAAGACAGCGACTACAGCTTTTACAGCAAGACCAAGAAAAGTTCTTCGGGTAAGAAAAGCCGCCTCGATGAGTTGAGTAGCACTACTAACATAGGCAGTTCGGTAACTTCCGGTGGCGACAGTATCTTGCTCGCAGGCAATGACATGCTGGTCAAAGGTAGCCATATTGCCGCTGACAAAGGTGGCGTGCAAATAGTAGCGGGTAACGACATTCAGATTGTTGCTGTCACCGACTCTAACAGCGCCCGCCACGAAGCCAGTTCCAGTAAAAGTAGCTGGGGCGGGTTGAAGTCAAGTAAGGTCAAGGATCAAGTCTCTGAGACACAAACTACTGCTGTGGGTAGTGTTATCTCGGGGAATACTGTGAACGTGGCGACGAAACGTGACGTCACTATCACCGGGTCATCATTGGTCAGTACCCAGGATCTGACTGTACAGGCCGGTCGTGATCTGATCATCAACGCGGCTGAAAACACCTTCACCCGAAATGAGCTCCATAAGGAAAAGAATCGTGACCTGACCGGCGTGCTGACTGCCAACAACCTCGGTATCGATGACATCACTGGTAATCAACATTTGTCGATCGGCAGTCAGAATCACACTGGTCAATCGTCGCAAACTACCCTGACTGGCAGCACCATAGGTTCGAGTAAAGGGAGCGTAAGTCTTTCCAGTGGCCGTGATCTGAGTGTGATCGCCAGCGACCTTGTTAGCACTAAAAATATGAGCCTGATTGGTTCCAGTGTGACGATTGCTGCAGGTATGGAGAGCGCAAGCCAGAGCAGTACGGACAAGTCCAGCAGTCTGGGTGTTGGTCGCGTGATTGGCGGTATGATCGTTGATACTGTCAATACAATTCACAGCTCAGTCGAGGCGGCCAAGAACGCGGATGATCCACGGCTCAAAGCTGTGAAGCTGGCTCAGGCCGCAATGGCGTTCAACGATTTGGGCGGGATGGGCAGTGACGCCGAGGGCGCCGGTTCAGACTACGGAAAGAAACAGGGTTCTGCCAGTAACGGTTCGTTGATCAAGATCGGTACGGAACTTTCGAACACTCATAGTAAAAGTACAAGCGAGTACACCAGCCAGACCGCCAAGCAAAGTACGGTTAATGCTGGCAAAAACCTGTTGATCATTGCCGATGGTGGCGCGCTAGGATCGGCAGGCGATATTCATGTTATTGGCAGCGGTCTGACAGCTACTGATACCGTACTGATTGCAAAAAACAACATCACGTTGGAAAGTGCGCAAAATACTGCCGATTGGGCCAACCACACTAGCAACAGTAAAACTGCCATTGGCGCCAGCTTCAACCTCGGCGAGCAGAATGGTTTTACCCTCGACCTGGGGGCTTCCATCGCCAAGAGTATGGGAACTGGCAGTTCAGTTACGCAAGTCAATACAACTCTCGATACCGGTTCTCTTTCTCTGCACAGTGGTCGGGACACCACTTTGGCTGGAGCACAGGTAAGGGCTGACAGCATCAATGCGTTGATTGATGGCAATCTCAACATTATCTCCCGTCAGGACACTGAGTCGCAGAAGAGCAAGCAGGGCAGTGCCGGTATCGGTGCCAGCATCTGCGTCCCGCCGTTCTGTTATGGCGCCCCTGTAACCGGGTCTGCAAGTCTTTCTGCTGGCAACATGAACAGCGATTACAAGGCAGTAACGGATCAGAGCGGATTGTTTGCCGGTAAAGGTGGTTATGACATCACGGTTGGTAAGAACACCACTCTCCAAGGCGCGGTGATAGCCAGCGAGGCATCACCAGAAAAAAATCAGTTAAGTACGGACCGTCTATTCGTTAGCGATATCAAAAATACTAGCGAAATCAGTGCCCAGTCGGCTGGTCTCTCGGTTTCTTATGGGGGCAAGTCTGGCTCGAGTGTGGGCGGAAGCGTTCCACTGTCACTAAGTGATGGTGACCATAGCAGCACCCGTAGCGCTGTCAGTGAAGGCACCATTACTGTTCGTAACGCCGCAGGTGCGAACGATCTGATTGGGCTGAATCGCGACACAGCAAGCGCTAACCAGTACCTCGACAAACCTGATGAAAAAGCGATCCAGGAGCGGATTGATCTAATCCAGAGCACCGTCGCGCTGTCCAAAAACATCATCGGGAAGGTTGCGAGTGCCCAACAACAGGCGGCTAGCGATAAAGTTAAGTCGGCGACCTCAGAGAAAGATCGTCAGGCTGCGATCGATGATTACAACAGCTGGGGGGTTGGCGGTGATAAACGGTTCATGGCAGACATTGCTGCCGGTGTTATAGCCGCGAGTCTGGGGAGTGTCGGTGGGGCGACTGCGATAGGTTTGGTTGGCAATACGACAGCGGCCGACACGTTTAAGAAAATTGGCGATTACGCGGATCAACAGCTGGCTGACGCGATACGAAATAAGGAAACGACGCTGCAGGCTGCATGGGCTGAAGGAGGCTCTGCTCGAGTTCTTTTGCACAGTTTGGCTGGCGCCATACAGGGCCTGTCTAGTGGTTCGGCATTGAATGGCGCCCTCAGTGCAGGAGCCTCGGCAGCAATCATGCCTGCACTGGATCAAGTGTTGAAGAGCTACGGCATAGACGTGGCAAGCCGGGATGCCTTCGGCACTCTAATCGCTGCAGGCCTGGGGGCCGCCGTCGGGGGAGGTGGTTCAACTGCGCAGCTGAGCGGGGCTGCGATTGCTTCCTACGTAGAGCAGTTCAACCGTCAAATGCACCCCGCGGAAATTCCATTGCTCAAGGCCCAAGCACAAGCGTTGGCCGAGGCAGCAGGAATTACTGAAGCGGACGCGGAAACGCGCTTGGCCAGAGCACTGGTGTACTACACCGATGCTGGATGGCGCACGGTAATCGACACTAAGTCGACTGCACCTGATGACATCACTCTAGAGTATTTGGGGAAGGCGTTAGCGCCATTGGCGGAAACCTATGATGTCATTACGACGATTAATGGATTCCCTGTGCCAAGTGGTAATAAAAGCTATACGCCGGAAGAAACAGTTCGCTTACTCCAGAGCTACAGCACCAATCACCCGGAGGCGTACGCAGATAACCGGATAAATGGTGAGTATCTGAATCCGAATTTCAATTACCTACCTTCAATGGAAGACTTCCGTAACAGAGATTTTTATGACCGTAATCTGAATTTTCATGATGGTTTTGGTGATTTCGCGACAGGTGTTCTTACCGGTTCTGCGCAAGGGTATCTCGGCGCTGCTACGGGTGTAGCGGCCAATTTCTGGGCTTTGGGAAGCAGTTTTTTAAGTAACCCTCTGGATACAACCAGTCAGATTGCGAATGGTCTCTTGTTGTCGATGTCGAGTCCCGATAGGCTGTGGAATAGTTATCGCGATAACAAAAATGACGTTGAAATACTGACGTATCTGTATCAGCTACAGGGCAATACTGCTGCAGCTGCGGAGATTCGAGCAAAGTATGATGCTGAAATGGCAATTAATCTGTTGCCAGCGGGGCGGGTAGGAAAATTGGGTGAGGTTGGCGCCGAGGCAGGCTGGTTAGATGCTATTGGCGGCTCCTATCGAGACGGAAGAACAGTTGGCACAGGAGCCCGGGAGCTTACTGTTGAGGAGTATCTGAAACAGGAAAAATGGGCTGCTGGCCAATACGAAAGTATCCGGACTGCCACTGACGATGTTTCTACTATTGCGAAAAATCTGGGGGTTCCGGAGTTTCAAGTTGAACGGGTTAAAGATCACCTTTTCTTCAACGAACATACTATGCGTGATGGAAGTGTAGGTCGTTTTGATCCTGATGCTGGCATCGCAGAAACCTGGTCGAGATTTCAAAGTGGTACTTTTAAGCAGGAAGATATCCAGCTGTTCAAACATGAGTATTTCGAGTCCAGATTCGAGGGTATATTTAGACAGGATTATGGCGTTTCTCATGATAAAACACAGATACGTTATCCAAGCCCGCTAGATTGAGAGGTGTACGTGGCTATTTATATAGAGATGGACAAGGTTATAGAGACTGAAGAGTATGTTGAGTATACGTTTGGTCGTGGCGGCGATGTAGGTCTGATACGGCTAGATAAAATAAAGGAAACTATAAGCGTCATAAAGGAGTGCCCGTTGGATGCAAGCGGAAAATGGTCGGAGAGAGCCGGCATGAAGCTCGCTCGGCTCTTTGTAAAAGGCGAGTTTCCCGAGAAAACCCAGTGGGCTTCTTGAGAGGGGATAGATAGGGGATGGGATAAATGTGGACAGACCTTGAGGGATGCTCACAAATACACTCCAGGCTCTGCGCCTGATGATGCACCTCATCACGCAGAGCTTTCTCCAATGTTTCCCAGTCTCCTCCGCCTCCGAACTCTATGCATTTACGCCAATACTCCAGGCCCACTCGCCATAAGGAGAGCACGCGTCTTTCTCTGAGACTGTTGCTTTGATAGCGCCGCTCCAAGTTACTTTTTCGAGCCTGAAGTCCTGTTAAAAAGAGCAAGTAATTGGCGAGAGCAGCAATCAACAGCAGTATCTCAATACGATGCAGGCAATGGCTGCGATGTAGATTCAGACCCAATCCCAAGTGCTCACTTTTCACATCTCTGGAAACCCTCCTCAATTTGCATGCGTCGTTTGTAAACCGCCACGATTTTTGCTGGATTCCACTCGCCCTGTACTAAATTGCTGGCCAGCAACCACGGTTCACGCTCACGTCTTGCGGATTGTCGACTGAGCTTACTCTTGGCAATTGAACCCGTGACGCGTTGGTGTTTGCGGCCCTTGGCGCAGTGCCGTACGCAGTACAAATCGATGAAGTGTGGGGCGCTTCGCGTCATCTCGACATGGCCAAGTGCCTTGCGTGAGGCGGCGGCCAAAGCATACAAATTCTTCACCGGTTGCCAGTCAGTTTGATCGCGACGATAAAGTTCGCGATTCCTTATCCGCGCGACGTAATACCAGCCCTGCGCGGCGACAGCCTTCATCCACGGTCGCCGAAAACCCGCATCGGTGACCAGAATCGGGACGCAGTCATCTGGTAGCAATTCGGCGAGCGTTTTGAGTAGGCGGTTTTGATACTTGGGACAGCTCTCGCGCTCATGAACGCTTTCATAAACAGGAAATGAGCGCCCCGCCAAGGAATCGATGCTCTCAGCAAAAAGGCTGTGCCTGAAGCGTCAATTCGAGACCAGTCGACCAGGATCAAAGGATGCTTCAACGAACCCAGTAATGCCCGAAGCATTACCCAATAGAACAATGGACGCTCTGATCTCAAGTGTTGATTTCCCAGCAACCGATCCGCGCGCTTGATCGAATGCTTGGGGTAAGCGTGCCCCGTCATGAAACGACCAAGAGCGGTCAGCGTCAGGCGACGTCCGTGCAGTAACGAACTGACACAACTCATCACTGATCTCAGGCGGCGAGAATGGATAGAGGGCAGTGCTTGAGCGAGCGCTTTTTGTAAAAATCGGATGGCCTGCATGGGTTCGGTTTCTTGTATTTGTGTGGTTCAAACCAAGTTGCCGACTCATGCAGGTCTCTTCAATATTCCAATTTATTGATTTTCTGTAAGAAAAATCGGGGATCCCTCAGGGTCTGTCCCCGTTACCCCAGAGTAATCCTACGCTGAACCCTGATCGTAAGGAGGTTATATTGTTTGCGCCAAATGTGGACAAAGCGCAGCAGATAAAAGCCTACGAAAAAATAGGTGTCAAGGTGATAAATACTCTGGATCAGCTGTTTTTGTATGGCGCCAGCCTAGAGGAGGGCTTTAATTATGTCATTGTCGGCAATGATCCTATCGTCAGAAAAGTTGAGCATGGACGATTTTAAAGCCGTGCTCCTAGAACATGGCGGGTTCGTGAGTGCCGGAAAACCTTCTCGCGGTGGCGTTGGTGAGGATGATTCAGATATTTGGCTGGCCCTGCATTCAAAAGATATTCTTGATGAGTTTTATGATGCCGAAGATCAGCAAGAATGGCAGGATGCTCTCGGGGCTACTCCGCAGACAATGATTGAGATTAATCTAGATCATACTGAGCGCGCGAAGTTAATGTATCTGAAGGTTTTTTTGAGTTTTGCGAAAGCCTGGCCTTGTGTTTTAAATGACGTGGACGATTCCACTCTCTCCAGTAGGTCGGTTTGTGAGAAATACAAGCACCTTCTGGGCGGATTATAAGAGGAGTCTCGCGATACAGGTAGCACGTCGCCGTGGGTTCTGGGGGTAAATGGGGACAGACCACGTTGGGTAAATGGGGACAGACCACGTTTGGAAAACACTCGGAAAACGTGGTCTGTCCCCGTTACCTCCATGTGAATGTGATCGCGAACCCTAATGGTCATAGAATTTTGAGAGACTGATCATGTCAGCGATTTTAAGTTATAAAGAAATAATGCAGCGAATGTTTTACTACTATCCCATTTACTGCAGGACTAAGATCAGGAAGAACAAAAAATCAGGTTTTTCCTGGGTTGAAGGGGAACTTGAAGTCGGCTATGCATTAAATGAGATGGAAGAAAGTTTTGTTACTCCAGTTGAAAAGCTAATGCTCCAGACTGCCGGGCTTGTGTTGTCGGCGGGAAGAGAGCCCAAGGTCGCTTTTGATTTTTCGGTTGACCATATAAAAGGGATTATTGAGGTGCATGGGTTAGCGTCTCTTATGTCACAGTTGTCTGAGCAAGATGCTGTGCAGGTCGAGTCGGACTTAAAGCTTTTAGACATTATTTAACGATTGCTGCTGGGCAGGTTTATTGAACTCGATAAGTCTGCCCGCTAAGTCTTTACGGGGTAATAAAAAGTGATTAGAGCGGGAATTTTGCTTTCACTGGTTTTCCTGATTGCAGGCTGCCACTCCAACGTCAGAGACTCTTCTCCCAGTCTTTTAAAGGATGGTGTACAACTTCAGCAAAAAACGGCTATGGCAGATGCACAACACGCCAAAGTCATCATGAAAGCGACAGGTTACACGTACCCTGTCGAGTTCTCGGTCCGCCGTGCTGCAGATCCCGATCGGCGAATGGAAGTGCTGGGTACTGTGGTGGATTCCGGGCGGGGCAAGGTATTCGGCTGGATCGCCAAAGTCAGCGAAGCGGCCAATAGCGCCACGTTCAAACACTTCCCTCAGTTGGAAACGCAAGCCAATGCCGACGAACCCTTCGAGGTGTCGGGGCGTTCCAACGGAATGGGTACCGGCAATACTTATAGCTGCGGGCCGCTGAACAGTACTTTTACCCCGGAGCGAAGCAAGGTCTACCTGGTGGAGTTCCAGTTTGTCGGGCAGGGTTGCGAGCAGCATGTTTACGATGTCAGCCGGCCGGATCAACGAATTGCTGTGACGTCCAAAAACTAAAAATCCCCCGCACGTAGCGACAAGCGGTCGAAACGTAAGATTGACGTCAAAATGATGGCCATCTAATATCGCGCCACTATTTTGATGTCACTTTCGTTTCAAGGGATCGAACATGTCCTCACCCGCCCTCGCGGCGAGGTTGTGCGCAGCTTTGCTGTGCAAGTCTCCATTTCATTTCGCTGCCGCAGCATCGACTCCCGGCAGCGCCACTGATACCCGCTGTTCCCCATCCAGAGCATCGAGCTCAAGGGCGTCGCCAGTGTGACGTTGCTCATTCCCCGGAACGGCCGGACGCGCTGACCGAGCGCGAAGCACCGATCTATTTCTGCATCGACTTCTTCATCTAAAGCAACTTCTCGAGATCATTGACATGGACGTTCGTCAGTTCGCCTTTCTTGCGTGCCAACCTTCTGCGGCCGTAAAAGACCGTGAGCGCTTTTTGGGCATGCCCAAGCGCGGGCTGGCATTTCTGCTGGCGAACGTCATGTTCTGGCAACCGATGTGGGCACAGGCCGACGGCATCGTCGTGGCCAACCCGAATACCTCGCTGGATCGTGCCGGCAATGGCGTGCCGATCATCAACATCGCCACGCCCAATGCCAGCGGGCTGTCGCATAACCAGTTCCACGACTACAACGTCGGCGCGCAGGGGCTGATCCTCAACAACGGCTCGACGCAGAATACGGTTACGCAACTGGGTGGGCACATCGTCGACAACCCGCACCTGAAAAACAGCGGTTCGGCACAGGCGATTCTCAACGAAGTCGTCAGCGGCAACCCGAGCCAGTTGCGCGGTTACACCGAAGTGGCGGGGCAGTCGGCGCGGGTGATCGTCGCCAACCCTTACGGTATTACTTGCAATGGCTGTGGTTTCATCAACTCGCCGCGCGTCACGCTGACTACCGGCAAACCCGTGCTCGATAACGGCCGGCTGGAGCGTTATCAGGTTGATCAGGGTTCTGTGGCCATCGAGGGCGCGGGCCTCAACGCGACCAACGTCGACCGTTTTGAAATCATCACCCGCAGCGCGAAGATCAACGCGCAACTTCAGGCGCAGAACCTGACGATTGTCGCCGGTCGCAACGACGTCAACGCACAAACGCTCAATGCCACAGCGCGCGCTGAGGACGGCAGCAGCAAACCGCAACTGGCCATCGACTCCTCGGCACTCGGCGGCATGTACGCCGGGGCGATCAAACTGGTCGGCACTGAGGCCGGGGTCGGGGTGAAGCTCGACGGCAAGCTGATTGCCAGCGGCGGTGATATTCAGCTCGATGCCAACGGCCAGTTGAGTCTGGCTGATACCTCGGCCACTGGCGCGGTCAACGTCAAGTCTGCCAGCCTCGACGCACGCGGCCCGGTTTACGCCGGCACCAGCGCTAACGTGCAAACCCAAGGCAACCTCACCAACCGCCAGACTCTCGCAGCCCGTGACAACATCACTCTCAGCGCCGGCGGCCAACTGACCAACGCCGGGACCATCGAAGCCGGCGTCAACGTCGACGGCAGCCGCAACGCCAGCGGCGACCTGAACCTCACCGCGCAGCACCTCGACAACACCGGCAAAAGCCTTGCCGCCAGCCGCAACCTGACGGTCAGCACCGCGCAAACCCTGAACAATCAGGGCGGCACGCTCAGCGGTCAGAACATCACCATAACCGGCGGCAAGCTCGATAACCGCAGCGGGCAGATTCTCGGTGACCTGGGCCTGAATATCGATCTCGGAGGTGCGCTGGATAACCGCGACGGCGTGCTCGGTTCGGGGCGTTCGCTGACTCTCAAAGCTGCCAGTCTGGACAACCGTGAAGCCGGGGCGCTGGTCAGCGATGGCAGCCTGACTGCACGCATCAGTGGCACGCTCGACAACCGCAACAAAGGCGATATCTCGGCCAAAGGTGCCATCGATCTGCAGGCCGGCACAATGCTCAACCGTGACGGTAAAGTCATCGGCAACAGCACGCTGGCCGTGCACGGTGACATGGCCGACAACCGGGGCGGAGTGATTCAGGCCGACCAGCAGTTGACCCTGAATGTCGCGCAACTGGATAACCGCGAAAAAGGCGTGATCAGCGCTAAGCAAGGCCTGACCTATGTTGGCACTCGTCTGGATAACAGCGGTGGACTGGTCAGTGCGGTCGGCCCCGTCAACCTTACGGCTGCGGAAATTCAAAACGCGGCCGGACGGATTTCCAGTCAGGGCGACCTGCTGGCAACCATCGGCCTGCTGCAACAACAGGGTGGTGCGCTGGTTGCCCAAGGCAATCTGAGCCTGACTGGCAAGGCACTCGATAACCGCAATGGCGGGTTGGTCGGCACGACAAAAGCGCTGACACTCTCGGTCGACGATGTCGACAACCGCAGTGGCGAAATCTCCAGCAGCTTGCTGATGAACGTCAAAGGCCTGCGTCTGGATAACGGCGACGGCGGCAAAATTCTCTCCGGCAGTAACATTGGGCTGAGCGTCACCAAGCTGATCAACCAGAGCAAAGGCTTGATCGCCGCCACCAAGGGCGCGGTAACCGTTATCGGCACCACGCTGGACAACAGCGGCGGCAATCTCACCAGCCTCAACGGTCTGGTGATTACCCTTGATGACGCGCTGACCAATTCGCTCGGCGCGATCAGCAGCGACGGCACGCTTACCGTCAATGCTGCGCGCATCGACAACAGCAACGGCAGCCTCGGCAGCGCCGGCCACCTGAAACTGACCAGCACTGGCGTTTTGCTTAATCAGGCCGGTTCGATCAACAGCGACAGCCTGCTGACCGTCAACAGCGGCAGTCTTGATAACAGCCGCAAAGGCGTGATCTACGGCCAAGGCAACAGCCGGGTCGAGACCGGCGGATTTGACAACAGCCAGGGTGGCAAACTCACCAGCGGCGCGGCACTGACGCTCAAGGCATGGCAGGTCAACAACGCCACTGGCCGCATCGCCAGCCAGCAAGCACTGGATGTCTCGCTTACCGGGCTGGATCAACAGGGCGGTGAACTGTTCAGCAAGACTGATCTGACCCTCGATCTGAATCACGGCCAGTTGAACAACCAGAACGGTTTGATCAATGCGCCCGGCACGTTGCTGTTGAAAAACCTCAACGGCGTAATCAACCAGGGCGGGGAAATCTCCAGCCAGCAAGCCTTCACGCTCGCCGCGCATGACCTCGACAACAGCAACGGCAAACTGCTCAGTCAGCAGAGCCTGACGTTGCGCATTGCCGCAGCATTGAACAACCTCAAAGGCGTCATCTCCGCCGCCTCGCTGGACAGCCGCAGCGGCAGTCTGGACAACCACGAAGGCTTGATCAGCAGCCGCGGCGAGTTGTTGCTCACCACCGACAAGACCTTGGATAACCAGTTCGGCACGGTCATCACTGACGGCCGACTGACCGTCACCGCTGACGATCTGGATAACCGTGAAGGCAATATCGCCGGCAAGGCCGATGCCAATGTGCAGGCGAAAACCGTCAACAACCAGAAAGGTCAGTTGATCGCCACCGGCAACCTCAAACTGGAGGCCGAGCAACTCGATAACCGGCAGAACGGTCTGCTGGGGTCGAGCCAAGACATGAGCCTGACCGTCGCTGATCTGGACAGCCGTGGCGGTGAGATCAGCAGCAACGGCGATTTGCGCGTTACCGGTAAAAAACTCGATAACAGCGACGGCGGCAAAATCTTCGCCGGCAAGGCCCTGAACCTGACCGTCGACGAAGTGCTCAACCGCACCAAAGGTCTGATCGATGCCGGCTCGCAGTTCAACCTGCAGGGGCGCTCGCTGGTGAACAACGGAGGCGAATTGCTCAGTCAGCAAGGCATGTTGTTGAACCTCACCGGCACCTTTGATAACACCTCGGGCAAGGTCAGCAGTGAGGGCACGCTGACGGTCAACACGACGCAAGTGACCAATGCCGGTGGCAGCCTGTCCAGCGCGGCGAATTTGAAGCTGGACAGCAGCGGCAGTGTCGACAACCAAGGCGGGCAAGTGGTTACCGATGGCGCGCTCGTCCTCGACAGTGCCAGCCTCGACAACCGCCAAAAGGGCACGCTCAGCGGTAAAGGCGCGGTCACCGTGACCACCGGCGCCTTCGATAACAGCAACGGTCAATTGAGCAGCGCCGACACACTGAATCTCACTGCCGGCCAGGTCAGCAACGGTGGAGAGGGCAGTATCGGCAGTCAGAACGCGCTGACAGCTTCGGTCAGCGGTTTTGATCAACAGGGCGGCAAGCTGTTCAGCAACACGCAATTGAGCCTGGACCTGAATCACGGTCAGTTGAACAACATCGGTGGCTTGATCAACGCCCCGGGCACGCTGCTGCTCAAGCGACTCAACGGCGTCAACAACCAGGGCGGCACGATTTCCAGCGCCGAGGCGCTCACCCTGACCGCGCAAAGCCTCGACAACAGCAACGGCAAACTCCTGAGCAATCAGGGCCTGACCCTACGCATCGCGGCCGCACTGGACAACGTCAAAGGCATGATCGGCGCAGCCGCCATCGACGCGCGCGCTGCGAGCCTGAACAACAGCGGCGGCAACCTGGTTAGCCGTAGCGACCTCGACCTGACCGTGGACGGTCTGCTGCGTAACGACGGCCGTGGGCTGATCAGTGCGGTGCAAACCCTTGAGATCACCAGTGCCGATTTGAACAACCGTGACAGTGGTTTGATCAACAGCCAGGGCAACCTGACGCTGACCGCCAGCGGGCTGGACTCCAGCGATGGCGGCGAAGTATCCGCCAGCGGTGACATCGACCTGAAGCTGACGTCCCTGAGCCAGAACGGCGGGCGCCTGGTGGGTGACAAAAGCGTCACCCTTGATCTGGCCAATGGCGATCTCGACAACCAGCGCGGTTTGCTCACGGCTCAAGGGCCATTGACGCTCAAACGTCTGCGTGACGTGAACAACCAGAGTGGTGAGATTTCCAGCAACCTCGGTTTCGATCTGATTGCTCAAGCGGTGAACAACGGCGCCGGCAAAATCATCAGCGGTGAAAAACTGCTGTTGCGTGGCTCCAGCCTGATCAACCAGAAGGGGCTGATCTCCGGCTGGCAGGGACTCACCGTCAACGCCGACAGCCTGGACAACCGCAACGGCGGCACGCTCTCCAGCAAGTTCGCCGATGTCTCGGTCGACATCAAGGATGCGCTGCTCAACAGCGACGCCGGGGCCGTCGTTGCCCAAGGCAATCTGGTCGTCAAGGCAGGCAGTCTCGACAACAGCAACAAGGGCAATCTGAGCAGTGGCGCAGGGCAAGTCCTGACGCTGGGCGGCGCACTCAATAACAACCAGGGCCTGATTTTCAGTGGTGCTGCACTGGATGTCGTCAGTACGGCGTTCAGCAATGCCGGCGGCTCAATCAATGTCGAACAGGCATTCACGGCCACGGCCACAGGTCTGGACAACAACGGTGGCCAGATCGCCAGCAACGCCGCGATCACCCTCAACCTGAGCGGAGGGCTGAACAACAACGCCGGCAAGCTGGCGAGCAGCGGCGCGATGTTGATCAAGGGTGTGACCGATCTGCACAACCAGAACGGCCAGATCGTCAGCCAGAAAACACTGGAAGCGCACACCGATTCTCTGGACAACAGCAACAAGGGCACCGTCGCGGCGAATGACCAATTGCAGATCACCGCAACGGGCGCCGTCAACAACAGCGCCGACGGTCTGATCTACAGCCAGAATGCCGACGTCCAACTCAATGCAGCCAGCCTGCGCAACGGCAAAGGTTCGATCCAGAGCGAAGGTGCGTTGACCCTCGAGGTCAGCGGTGACTTCGACAACCAGAGCGGTAAGGTCATCGCGCAAAGCGGCAATGTCTTTGTCAAAGCGGCCAACATCGATAACCGTGGTGGCACGCTGTCCAGTATCAAAGGCGCACTGGAAGCTCGCACCGTGGGTGTGCTGCGCAACGGCTTCGACCTGAACAATAACCGTCAGAGCGGCATCATTCAGGCGCAAAGCCTGACGCTTGCTGCATTGGCTGGCCTGAACAACAACGGCGGGCGCATTTCCGCGCAGTCGGCCGACAGCAGCATTACCACGGCGGCGCTGGATAACAGCAGTGGCGTGCTGTATTCGAAAGGACTGTTGGGCGTCACCGGCACAAGTCTGGAAAACGCTGGCGGGCAGATCGCTGCCAACCGCATCGACTTCGGTCTCAGTGGCGCGTTGCGTAACGGCACGGGTGTCATCGAAAGCGATACCCAACTGAGCGTAAAGGCTGCCAGCGTCGACAACCAGAACGGTCGTCTGCGTTCGCTGGGCAACACCGGCAAAACCCTGTTCCAGATCGGCGGTTTGCTCGACAACCGCAATGGCGTGCTGGAAACCGCCAACACCGACATGACCCTGGCAGTGGGAGGCCTCTTCAATGCCGGCGGGCAACTCAACCACGTCGGGCGCGGCAAGTTCGACATCTCCACCGCCAATGTCATCGGCGCCGGCGGCAGCATCGTCACCGGCGGGCTGCTGGAACTCAACGCCGACAGCTGGAGCAACTCCAACGTCATTCAGGCCGGTCGCCTGAACGTCAATGTCGGCCAATTCAGCCAGACCGCCAGCGGCAAATTGCTGGCTTCCGATTCCCTGCAGATCCGGGGCGGCAACTGGAGCAACGATGGCTTGATCGCCAGTGATGGCATCCTCGATATGCAAATCGGCGGAACCTACGCCGGCAGCGGCCGCTTGACCAGTCAGCGCGGCGCTTACCTTTCCGTCGCGCAGATGAACGTTGCGGCGGGCGGCAGCTTCGCGGTGGGTGCCACGTCGACCGTCAATATCGGCGGGCAGCTCAGCAACGCCGGGCGCATGACCTCCAGTGAAGACCTGACCATCAACGCGGGCAGTGTTGCCAACTACGGCACCCTGGGTGCGGCGCAGAACCTCATCATCAACACGCCCTCGTTGCTCAACGATCGCGGGCTGATTTTCAGCGGCAACAACATGACCCTCGGCGTCAGCACGCTGACCAACCAGCACGGTGATTTCTACGGTCTGGGCGATGTGGTGATGGGCGGGTATGGCGGCGCGGCGCGGGCAGCGGGGGTGTACAACATTTCCGGCTCGATGGAGAGCGGACGCGGGTTCACGCTGAGCGCCGACGTGTTTGAAAACCGCACAGAAGGGCCGACGGCGTCGGTTGAACGCAAGCTCATTTCCGGGTTCATTGCAGCAACGTGCGGTGACTGCGTTGGCGGCACTTTCAACAACTTCCTCGCCAGCCGCGAGACCTACCAATTCTTCGACACCGATACCAGCACCTCGGCGATGTTCAACGTCGGCAAGGATTTTACGTTTACGGGTGGCACGTTCCTCAACAGCAAAAGCACGGTAGCGGCGGGCGGCAACATCACCATCACCGCCGACAGCCTGAAGAACATCGGCGCCAAGAGCGGGACTGTCGAAGTCACGCGTCAGTACAACTTCGAGATGGGCACAGGCACCACGGCGCAATTCATGGCCAACGTGATCATGCCGTACAACCAGCGCAACAACCCTGATTTCCCGTTTGTGTACTACGTCATCGCACCGGAAGGTCTGATCCGTAAAGCGATCGCCACAACCGTGGGCAATGGCATTGTCATCGTCGACGCCGAGACGGGCGAAAACGTCGGCAGTCGCAAATACGGCCGGGCCATGTCTGGATTCATCGCCGGCTTTGAGACGTCAACGCCATCGATGTATGACCCGAATAATCTGCTGGCATTACCGAGCGAACTGGCGCCTTACGAAAGCCGTCTTGCGGTTGAAACCCCGGTGAACAGTACCGGTGCTGCTGATGCCAATAACTCGCGTAATGCAGTGATTCAGGCCGGCGGCAATGTCTCGATTACCGCGACCCGGGAAGTAGAAAACAGCGTTATCCATCAGGACTACAGCGCCACCGGGGGCACCAACAAGGTCGCCGATACCTCGGTCGGCAACAGCGGCACTGTCGTTGTGCGCATTAACAGCCAACTGCCGCCGGATCTTGCGCAACAGCAAGTCAATCCGCTGAGCTTGCCTGGCTTCTCGCTGCCGACAGGCGAGAACGGTTTGTTCCGTCTGAGCGGGCAGGGCACCAGTGGCGCCACAGCCGGCAACACCGGGCCAGCGCCAACGTGGACAGTCGCCAGTGAGTCGGTGAATGCCCAGGACCACACGGTCGCCGGCAGCAGCGGCGGGCCCCGCAACCTGTTTATCGATGCGCCGGCGCCGGTGTCCGACAGCACACGCGCCGTGGATACATTCCACCGTACGCCAAGCATGGTGCAGACAGTCGCCAGTACGGTCGACGTCAAAGTGCCGGAGAGTTCTGCAGGCACGGGCAACCCGGGCCGCGGTAACGACATGAAAGAGTCGATCGACACTCGTCCGGTCACGCGTGTCACTGGCCTGCCGGACACCACGGCGCCCTCGAACCCGCACAAATACCTGATCGAAACCAACCCGGTGCTCACCGACCTCAAGTCGTTCATGAGCTCGGATTATCTGCTGGAGAAGCTCGGCTACAACCCCGACCAGAGCGCCAAACGTCTGGGCGACGGCCTCTACGAACAACGCCTGATCCAGCAAGCCGTCACCGCCCGCACCGGCCAGGCTTTCATCGACGGCCAGACCTCCAACGAGGGCATGTTCAAGTACCTGATGAACAACGCCATCGCCAGCAAGGACGCACTCAACCTGTCCGTCGGCGTCGGCCTCACCTCTCAGCAAGTCGCGGCACTGACCCACGACATCGTCTGGCTCGAAGAGCATGAAGTGAATGGTGAAAAAGTGCTGGTGCCGGTGGTGTATCTGGCGCAGGCCAGCGGCCGTCTCGGCCCGACTGGGGCATTGATTGCCGGTAACGATGTGACGCTTATTGCGGGGGAAAACCTCGACAACGTCGGCACGCTCAAAGCCACCAACAACCTCTCCGCCACGGCGGGCAAGGACCTGGTCAACAGCGGTTCGATCGAGGCGGGCAATCGTCTGGATCTGCTGGCCACCAACAGCATCGTCAACAAAGCCGGCGGCATCATTGCCGGCAAGGACGTCAGCCTGACCACCCGCACGGGCGATGTGATCAATGAGCGGACCATCACTTCGATGGACAACCAATACGGCTCCGTCACCCGGCATCAGGACTTTGCCGATAACGCAGCGCGGATCGAAGCCGCCAACGACCTGACCGTCAAAGCGGCCAAGGATATCAACGTCATCGGCGGCGTTCTGAAAAGCGGTCAGGACATGGCGTTGAATGCCGGGCGTGATGTCAACGTGGTCTCTGTGCAGGTTAACGACAGCGCGTCGCTGGGTTGGAGGGGAGCTGTTAGCAGCGTCACGCAACTGGGCGCCGATATTGATGCCGGGCGTGATTTCAAGGCGGATGCCAAGCGTGACATCAATGTCATTGCCAGTGACATAGAAGCCAAGCGTGATGTCTCGATGAAAGCCACCGAGAACCTGGTCATCACCTCGGCGGCGGATGAAGAGCACTCGCTCTCAAAAAACAAGCACATGACCCGTCAGGAAGACCATGTCACTCAGGTCATGTCCGGCATCACGGCGGGCGGCGACGTCAAACTGGATGCGGGCAAAGACCTCAGTGTGATTTCCAGCCGCGTAACGGCGGGTGATGAAGCCTATCTGGTCGCGGGCGACCGCCTCGAACTCCTGGCAGCGCAAGATACGGACTACTCGCTCTATGACATGAAGAAAAAAGGCAGCTTCGGCAAGCTGAAGATGCAGCACGATGAGGTGACCGACACCAAGTATGTCGGCTCCGAGATCAAGACCGGTGGCAATCTGACGCTGTCGAGCAAGGGTGATCAGCTGTATCAGGTCGCCAAACTGGAAAGTGGCAACAACATCACGCTGGACAGTGGCGGGGCGATTACTTTTCAGGGGGTCAAGGACCTCCATGACGAAAACCATACCAAGACCAACAACAGCGCTGGCTGGGTGTCCTCCAAAGGTCGCGGCAATACCGACGAGACCTTGCGCCAAACCCAGATGATCGCCAAGGGCAATATCGTTATCAAGGCGGTCGATGGCCTGAAAATCGACATCAAAGATGTGAATCAGCAGTCCGTCAGCCAGACCATCGACGCTATGGTCAAGGCGGATCCGCAGTTGGCATGGTTGAAAGATGCTGAGGCCCGGGGGGACGTGGATTGGCAGCGGGTGAAGGAGATTCACGAGTCTTTCAAATACGAAAACTCGGGACTGGGTCCGGCAGCACAAATCGCAATCGCCATCATGATGTCCTTCGTGATGGGACCGGCAGGGCTGGGCCTGGTCGGCGGTGGCTTCGGTGGGGCAGTCGCCACAAGTCTGGCAACCACGGGCGTTACCAGCACCATTAATAACAAGGGTGATCTCGGGGCCGCATTCAAGGAGACCTTCAGTGCCGGAAGCTTGAAAAATGCGGCTATCGCCGGGTTTACGGCGGGCATGCTCGACTATGCAGACACCAACTGGTTTGCGGCTGGGGGCAGTAAAACTGCAAATATCCTGACCACCAGCAATATTACTGATGTCGCTATCCGCACGACGGGGCGCGCGATTATCTCCAGCGGTATTTCGACCACTATTGGTGGAGGTAGCTTTGGTGACAACTTCGGAGCGGCGTTGCTGGGTGAGGCGAGCAGTGTCGCCATGGCGACCGGGTTCAACTGGGTTGGTGACAACACGATCAAGTTTCCGGATGGCAGTGTTGAAAAAGTTGTAGCTCATGCGCTGATGGGCGGTCTGATTTCTCAAGTGATGGGAGGGGATTTTGCGACGGGCGCGGCGGCGGCGGGGCTGAACGAAGCAGCGATGAATGTGCTTGTTGATTTCGTAGGCGATAACAAAGAACTGCATCAAATGCTTTCGCAGCTTACGGGTCTCGTTGGGGCGGCAGCTGTTGGAGGGGACTTCCAACTGGGTGCCGATATCGCGGGAAGTGCAACGCGGTACAACCACGATTTGCATGAAGGAGCAGCGCGGGATCTCGCGAAACAGGCATTGGGTTTCTGCAATTCAAATCCAGGTAGCTGTGATGTGGGTGTTGATGTTTCAGGACTGACAGTCGAAGACGTTGTTAAAGCGATGCGCGTCGAGGGCTTGCACGGTGCTGGCATTGATGGTGTGAAGCCAGAGGCGATTGCATTCCTGGATGATTTCATATTTTCCAGAATTCCCGGGTATAGAGACACTCTTTACAGTCCAACAGAGTCGGAGGCATCGAGACTCGATACCGAACAGAAATTTACACTGGCTTTTTCGATATTCAACCTCGGTCAGGCGGTCAGAAACTTTGGTAACACTTTGCAAGGTCTGGTGGGACTTGAAGCGGGTGGTGCACTTCTCGTTAAGAATGTGGACGAGGCGACCGCGGGTGGCTTGCCAGAAAAGGCGGTCGAAACGATTAAAGCCCTGCCAGGTCCTCGTCAAATTGATGCGGCTTGGGGAGCCCTCGACTATAAAAAAGGTGGACTTATGATGGGGATTGAACACGTAATGTACCGCCATGGGCCTGATTCAGGATTTCCCGTTAGCAAATTTTCCAAAGGAACTTCGATGAAGGATATTTCTGCTTATGTTGACAATGCGCTGAGATACGGGAAAGTCTCTCAAAATGGGCCAACGGGCTACGTTGTTGAATACAATGTCGGAAAAATAATTGGTACTAATACATTAGGTAATCCGACTAATATTTTGAAGGTTAATGTTCGCGATGGTGTGATTCATACCGCGTTTCCACTGTGAGGTTGTGATCATGAATGAGTTGTTTCAGCGTTTTTTAAGTGAGGAGCTTAATGAAGGTGCTCGTGAGTTATTGCGCACTGGGGTTTTAAGTGCGCAAGAGCCCGGTGCTGTTACGTGCATCCGTGAGTTCAACTTCAATTTGTTTGATGTTTTGATTGATTTTGAGACGCGGGTTGTAGTTGTTCAAGATGTACTGCTACCAGAAACTGACCCGGGTTCAGTAATGTCACTGGATGAGTTCAGAAGTTTGTGTGGGATTTGAAGAAGGGGGAACAAATGGGGTAAATGGGGACAGACCACGTTTAGAAAGTACTCCGAAAACATGGTCTGTCCCCGTTTTCCCGCGGAACGGTACGTGCTGTGATTGGACAGAATTTGCGTCCAGGAAACGTCTGGGAAACCGCAGAGTTGCCCGCACTTCTGAAAAATCCTAAAGTGGATAAAATAGTTACTATTGATCCAGTAACCAGACTCGAGAAAACTATATTTGTAAGAGGTGATTTGTGATTCTTGAAATATCTCGAGGATATCTGAAAATACAGGTGGCTAATAAAGTAGCGACCATTCAAGGCGAAATGTTCTTTCCGGGAGGGGATAAGCTTGGTTTCGTGTTGTATAGGAACTCGTTAAAGCACTGGGATTCACCCCATGAAAATCAAGTTTTAACTGAAGAAGAAGTTCAGATGGTTATTGACGAAATTGAGGCGGAACTCTCGAGAAAGGGACACATGCTTGACGTCGAGAAGTGACTGGGCGGAGCTAACTACCCTTGAAGCGCGTCTGTTGGCGGGATAAATGGGGACAGGCCACGTTTAGATAAGGGGCGGACCACGGCTTTGCAATTTATTCAAAAAACGTGGTATGTCCCCGTTTTCTCTAAAATTCACTCCCTCGATCCGCCCAAGGACGGGCAGGTAGTTCCTAGGTGTGATAACTGCACTAATATTTCCGGAGTCGAATAATGGAAATGCACGACGAATTTCTGGAAATCAATGATCTTGATTGGTTTGCCTCATGTCGAGGTGAGGTCATCGCTCATTTCGCTACAGGTGGACATGGGGTTGTGCCTGACGATGTCCGTCAGTCAATTTCCAGATATGAGGAAATTTATGACTACTTCTATTCAAGGCCTGGAGGCGTGGACGTTGAGATAGTAGAAGCCAATTTGGTTGAGTTTGCCGATGAAGCTCAGCGTGCGCGCTATCTAAAATCTTTTGTTGAAATGGCCGGCAGAGGGTTGTTCAGTCATGACGCTTCCGAGCAGGGTGGTTATAAAATAATTGCCAAACCAAAATCGGCGCTAAAGTTAGTGGATCTCCCGAAGTTGATGCAGTCTTCTATTTGTAAGCTACCATTGGAGCTCACTGACTGGATACGTTGCGACGACTTCACTAAAGATTAAATGTAGAAGGATAAATGGGGGCAGGCGACGTTTAGAAAGTACTCCGAAAACATGGTCTGTCCCCGTTTTCCCTCAGGCTACCAACGTATTTATTATTAAAGGGACCAAAAACCCGAGCATTGTTCCTACGAATCCTAACTGGACCCAACGATGAATACTGGTACCGAATTGAAGGACTGGAATTTCCAGGTGTTGATGCTTATGCAGTCGATGCTGGGCGCTATCACTCCAAATTTCAGAATGGTCGTGCTGTCTAGAGATGAAGACGGCTGGCTAATAAAGTTTTATCTCCAAGATGATGTGGGCGAGGATGTTGAGGAGGTCGATGATATTATCTGCCAGTATTCCGCCTATCAGGACTCTGGCTTTAAGTGTAAGTGGACAATTGTGATAGGTGGTGATGAACTGCCTCTTGTCGCGCAAGCTGATAGGGTTGTATATCGCCGCAAAGAAATTTTTGACTAGAGTAAAATGGGGGCAGACCACGTTTAGAAAGCACTCCGAGAACGTGGTTTTCCCCCTTTTTACGCTTTTTACGTCGTCGCGAATCGCGGACCATAGTCGTCTCTGGAACCGGTTGGAATAATAAGCACTTGAACGAGGTTTAATATGGATCAGATGTTGCTGAGGAAAAGTGCAGAATGTCTGGAAGAAGTTATTAATAAATATGCATTTACTGATGCGGAGGTTGATGGTTTATATAAATCGTTATCAACTTTGATCACTGATGCTCTTGCTGGAAAAATTTTACTTCCCATGCAATGGGGAGATGTACCCGGTGCCTACGGTTTTCTTGAGGGTGGCCTGCGACAATATCGTGACCTTGAAACCGCATATGCCATTTTTAAAATAGAAGTTACTGGCGGTGAAAGTCCCCTTCTGAAAAGGGTAAAGGGGGACAGACCACGTTTAACGTAATTGACTGCAACAATAGGTAAAAATTTGCCGTCATTTGTACCTTGCGGCCCGCTAAGCTTTCAGTTCGACCAATTGAAAGGATTCATCGATGCCGCGTAGACCCCGAGTTTTGATACCAGGCGTACCATTGCACTTGATTCAGCGAGGAAACAATAGATCTGTCTGTTTTTTTACCGAGGAAGATTACCTTTTTTATTTGGAGCTTTTGGTCGAGCAGGCTTCTAAAAATGATTGTGATATTCATGCGTGGTGCTTAATGAGTAATCACGTTCATTTGTTAGTCAGTCCTCATAATGCCAACAGCGCAAGCCTGCTAGCGATACGTCCAATATATAAATCGTACGTATAGTCGCAGCGGAAGTTTGTGGGAAGGCCGGTTTCGTTCATGCCTTGTTGAGAGTGAACGATATTTGTTGTGCTGTTATCGATACATCGAAATGAATCCCGTCAGAGCGAAAATGGTAAATCATCCGGCAGAATATCGCTGGTCAAGTTACCGTTTTAACGCACAATCAGAGCGATCACACATTGTTACCCCTCATGCTCAGTATTTGGCGCTTGGAGTGCAGGGCGGGCAGCCGGCAGATGCTTACCGCGAACTGTTCAAAAATGACTTAGAGTCAGAGTTGGTTGACCAGATTCGTGACGCGACCAATGGAAATAATGTTTTTGGCGGTTCAAAGTTTGCTGTTGATGTCGAGGCAATGATCGGTCGTCGCGTGCAGCGAGGGAGCCCGGGACGGCCAAAAAAATCGACCATCTAGTTAAACCGTGGTCTGTCCACGTTTCCTTCGAAAAGCTTGAAGAAATTTACGCACGGAACCTCAAGCAATATGGTGACAAGCTGGTGCCGACTATTGAATGGCTCAGAGCAAAAGGAAAGAGTCGGGAGCAAATTACTGAATCAGCAAGCCGCGCAGGCGGTAAGGACCTGTGATTCTAATGATGAATATAGAAAACAAGAGCATCCGGCTTGGGGACGAATACGATGATGTTTTGAGGGCTGCTCTAGTAGCGGTGCTCACGTCCCATGGCGCAATAGGAGTAGGAAGTTCATGGGGCGTTGGTGGATCCCAAGAGCTTGATACAGCAACGGTCAAGCTGGGAGATGCGGTCATCACCATTGAGTCTGAGACTTATATAGGGCTGAAGATTGAAGGACCTAGCCCCATCGTAGACACTTTGGCTCAAGAAGTTGCAGAACACATTCGATCCCGAGGATCGTCAGTGCGTTGAAGGCGTATGGTGCATGAGACGGGGTGGGGAACAAATGGGGAACAAATGGGGACAGACCACGTTTAGGAACAAATGGGGACAGACCACGTTTAGAAAGCACTCTGAAAATGAAAGGTAAATGGGACGGTAAATGGGGACAGACCACGTTTAAAAAGTACTCCGAAAACGTGGTCTGTCCCCGTTTTCCCCTTACCGATTACGGGAAAAGTAAATGAATCCCATGAAGGCCACGTTTCGTTTATATCTAGCTGTGGTGCTGAGGGCGGTGGTGTTTTTTTACCTCCTCGGATTGCTAGGGAATTTGATAGGCGCGCTTATTATCTTTGGCAAAGATGGGGTTTGGTACTTCCAAAGTGACGCTCTGTTTGTTGCGTTGAGGTTTTCACTCATCTATGGCTTCTTTACCGGAAGCGGTCTATGGATCTTCGCAAAAATGGAGGAGATCAAAAGACGAAAGAAGAAATAGATTTGAGCCCTGATCCGCGGCGCAAGCTGCGTTTCAATCTGAAGCAATCGCGCCGGAGTCGGAAAGCCGCCGTTCAGGGGTAACGTTCACTCGCTAACAAACGCAAAAAAGGGGCGAATTCAAATCGATGAATTCGCCCCTTTTTATTGCCGCTCAATTACGCGGTTCTCAGCGAAACGCCGGCACCACATGCTTGATAAACAGCTCCAGCGACTTCTTCTTCTCCTCATGCGCCAAGCTGTTATCACACCAGAAACTGAACTCATCCACCCCCAGTTCCTGGTAGTACTTGATCCGCGGAATGATCTCCTCCGGCGTACCAATCATCGCCGTTTTGTGCAAACTCTCCAGCTCAAACTCCGGACGCCCGGCAAACTTCTCTTCCGGGCTCGGCGCGAGGAAACCGTTGACCGGCGTTTCCTTGTTACCAAACCACGCATCGAAAGTGCGGTAGAAGCGTGAAATAGCTTTCGCGCCGACTTTCCAGCCATCAGGATTATCGGCGGTGTGCACGTGGGTGTGGCGCAGCACCATCAATTGCGGACGCGGCACATCCGGGTTGTTATCCAGCGCAGTCTGGAACTTGTTCTTCAGGTCGAGGACTTCTTCGTCGCCCTTCATCAGCGGCGTGACCATCACGTTGCAGCCGTTGGCCACGGCGAAGTTATGCGAATCCGGGTCGCGGGCGGCGATCCACATTGGCGGGTTCGGTTGCTGGATCGGCTTCGGTACGCTGGTCGAGGTCGGGAATTTCCAGATGTCGCCGTCGTGGGCGTAGTCGCCTTGCCACAGGGCGCGGACCACCGGGACCATTTCGCGCAATGCCTGGCCACCGCTGGAGGCGGGCATGCCGCCGGCCATGCGATCGAATTCAACCTGATAGGCGCCACGGGCCAGGCCGACTTCCATGCGGCCGTTGCTGATCACGTCGAGCAACGCGCATTCACCGGCAACGCGCAGCGGGTGCCAGAACGGCGCGATGATGGTTCCGGCGCCGAGGTGGATGGTGGTGGTTTTGGCGGCGAGGTAGGCGAGCAATGGCATCGGGCTGGGCGAGATGGTGTATTCCATCGCGTGGTGTTCGCCGATCCACACGGTGCTGAAACCGCCGGCCTCGGCCATCAGGGTCAGTTCGGTGAGGTCTTCGAACAGTTGGCGGTGGCTGACGCTTTCGTCCCAGCGTTCCATGTGGATGAACAGGGAAAATTTCATGACGCTTCCTCGGATCTTTTGTTGTTGAGGCTACATGTGGGAGCGGGCTTGCTCGCGATGGCGGTGTGTCAGAAAACACATCGACATCGGATAAATCGCTATCGCGAGCAGGCTCACTCCTACAGTTGAATTGTGCGGGGCTGACGATCAGGCCAGGACGGGCAGGGCGCCCATCTTGCCGTGGCAGTACACCAGCGGTCCGGCGATTTGCTCGGGGACGATCAGGTTCTTCACCGCGCCGACCATGATGGCGTGGTCGCCGCCTTCGTATTCGCGCCACAGCTCACACTCGATGATAGCTGTCGCGTTGGCGAGGATCGGGTTACCCAGTTCGCTCAAGGTCCACTCGATGCCCTGCGCCTTGTCTTTGCCTTTGCGGGCGAAGGCGTAGGCTTCGCTTTGCTGGCCGCCGGACAGAACGTGGATGGCAAAGCGTTTGTTCTTGATCAGTACCGGGTACGAATCGGAGCTGTAGTTGGGGCAGAACAGCACCAGCGCCGGATCCATCGACAGCGAGCTGAATGCACTGGCAGTCAGGCCGACGATCTGACCGTCATCGTCCAGGGTGGTGATGACGGTTACGCCGGACGGGAACGAGCCCATGACTTGTTTGTAGATGGCGGCATCGATCATTGGTCGGTCCTCGGGTGTGGTGCTGCTGTTTTTATGTGTTTGTTGGTCTGATGGTATACCACTATTCGATCTTTGCAAGGCCTTTTAAGCTGAACCGATAAACGTGCCGCGTTCGTCGGAAACTCAGCATTTACGGGGCTTTCGACTGGTCTGCAAGCCGCGGTTTCAGTAAGGATGGCGTATCAGTTGGCGCCGCAAACTACGGATCAGTCTTGTGAATTGTTTGGAATACCATAATATGGTCTGCATCTGAGGGGCGGCCAGAGAGTCCCCCCGGTTTGGCTTCATACAACGATAAGAACAGACAAACTCGAGTTCATGCATATGTCCCAGATGTCCCGGCAAGATCCGTTGATCGAGAATCATACGGTCGACTACGTCCCACTCGCGGAACGCCACGGGAAGGCCCGCGACCTATTCACCCTTTGGTTCAGCACCAACATTGCGCCACTGCCCATCGTCACCGGCGCCATGGTGGTTCAGGTGTTCCATCTCGATTTGCTCTGGGGGCTGCTGGCGATTGCGCTCGGGCACATGATCGGCGGCGTGGTGATCGCGCTGGCGTCGGCGCAAGGTCCGCGCATGGGTATTCCGCAAATGGTCCAGAGTCGCGGCCAGTTCGGGCGTTACGGCGCGCTGCTGATCGTGTTCTTCGCCGCGCTCATCTACATCGGTTTCTTTATTTCCAACATCGTGCTCGCCGGCAAATCCATCGTCGGCATCGCGCCGTCGGTGCCGGCGCCGTTGAGCATTCTGATCGGCGCACTGGCGGCCACGGCGATCGGTGTGATCGGCTACAACTTCATCCATACGTTGAACCGCATTGGCACCTGGGTGATGGGCAGTGCGTTGCTCGCCGGGTTCATCTATATCTTTGCCCATGACTTGCCGGCGGACTTCCTCACTCGCGGCAGTTTCAACCTGTCCGGTTGGCTGGCGACGGTGTCGCTGGGGATTATCTGGCAGATCAGTTTCTCGCCGTACGTGTCCGACTATTCGCGTTACTTGCCTGCGGATATCGGCATTGCCAAGCCGTTTTGGGCGACTTATCTGGGCGCGACGCTGGGCACGATTCTGTCGTTCAGCTTTGGCGCCGTTGCTGTGCTGGCGACCCCGGAAGGCACTGAAGCGATGGTCGCGGTCAAGCAATCGACCGGGTGGCTCGGGCCAATTCTGATGGTGCTGTTTCTGCTCAACATCATCAGCCACAACGCGCTGAATCTGTATGGTGCGGTGCTCTCGATCATCACCTCGATCCAGACCTTTGCCAGCCAATGGACGCCGAGCATCAAGGTGCGCGTAGTGTTGTCGAGCGTGGTGCTGGCGGGTTGCTGCGTGGTTGCGCTGGGTGCATCGGCGGATTTCATTTCCGAGTTCATTGGTTTGATTCTGGCGTTGCTGCTGGTGCTGGTGCCATGGGCGTCGATCAACCTGATCGACTTCTACCTGATCAAGCGCGGCTGCTACGACATCACCTCGATCTTCCGTGCCGATGGCGGGGTTTACGGGCGCTTCAACCTGCACGCGATCATTGCTTACTTCATCGGCATCATCGTGCAACTGCCGTTCGCCAATACTTCGCTGTACGTCGGGCCTTACGCCAATCTGGTCGAGGGCGCGGATTTGTCCTGGCTGGTCGGCCTGGTGGTCACCGTTCCGCTGTATTACTGCCTGGCCACGCGCGGCCAGACTCAGCAGAGCAGGGCGGCCAGGTTGGGTTATACCGACTGAGCTGATCCGCTTCACCACAATGCCCGGCCATTCGCCGGGCATTGTTGTTTGCGTATCCCGGCGGTCATTCAAATTGGCCACATCGATCCCCTTTTGGCCCATCCCCCACTGTGATCCGTCTACGCTGTCAGCAAGAATCAAAACCACAACGAGACGCTGGATCTTTTTTACCCTTGGCTACCTTTACAGCCGCTGCCGTGTACAGAACATAAAAACCATCGAACTCACGCTGCCTTTTGGGGAACAACCATGGTCACGATGAAACGCATTCTGGGTGCCACTGTGTGTGGGCTGACGCTGTTGGCCGGTGCCGTCCAGGCTGAGCAACGCGAACTGCGCGTGTACAACTGGGCGGATTACATCCTGCCGTCCGTGCCCAAGGATTTCGCCGCAAAAAGCGGCATCAAAGTGACCTGGGACACCTTCGACACCAACGAATCCCTGGAAGCCAAACTGCTCACCGGCAACTCCGGTTACGACCTGGTAGTGCCGTCGAACCAGTTCCTTGAAACGCAGATCAAGGCTGGCGTGTTTCAGAAGCTGGATAAATCGAAACTGCCGAACTGGAGCCACCAGGATCCGGAACTGTTGAAACTGCTGGGCAAGAACGATCCGGGCAACCAGTACGGCGTGCCCTACATGGTCGGCACCGTGCTGATCGGCTTCAACCCGGCCAAGGTCAAAGCCGCACTGGGCGACAACGCGCCGGTCGACAGTTGGGATCTGGTGTTCAAACCGGAGAACATGGAAAAGCTCAAATCCTGTGGCGTGGCGATGCTTGATTCGCCGACAGAAATCCTGCCGTTGGCCCTGCATTATCTGGGCCTCGACCCGAACAGCCAGAACCCCGCCGACTATGAAAAGGCCAAGGAGCTGATGCTCAAGGTTCGTCCGTACGTGACGTATTTCAACTCGGCCAAGTACATGACCGACATTGCCAACGGCGACATCTGCGTAGCCATCGGTTACTCCGGCAGCTTCTACCAGTTCGGCAATCGCGCCAAAGAGGCAAAAAACGGCGTGGTGGTCGACTGGCGCTTGCCGAAGGAGGGCGCGCCGATCTGGTTCGATACCTTCGCCATTCCGAAGAGCGCGAAGAACGTCGCCGAAGCGCATGAATTCCTCAACAACCTGCTCGACCCGAAAGTGATCGCGCCGATCAGCGACTTCCTCGGTTACCCGAATGCGAACAAGGATTCGATACCGCTGATCAACAAGGAAATCACCGACAACCCGAACCTGACACCGACCCCGGAAGCGCTGAAAAACCTCTACGTCGTGCAACCGTTGCCGCAGAAACTTGAGCGCGTGCGTACACGGGTGTGGACCAGCATCAAATCCGACAAGTAACACCGCTCCCCCTGTAGGAGTGAGCCTGCTCGCGATAGCGCCAGATCAGTCAACATCGCGTCGTTTGACAGACCGCTATCGCGAGCAGGCTCGCTCCCACAGGGTTTTGTGGTGTGTCATTCCGTGCTGCGTTCGCTTTCTCTGGTCATCACCAGACTCAGCAGCACCGACCCCAGAATCACCCCACCCACCACCGCCAACGACCACTCCACCGGCATGTGCAACCACGGCATCAACACCATCTTGCCGCCGATAAACACCAGCACAATCGCCAGCCCGTACTTGAGCAAGTGAAAGCGGTCCGCCATGTCCGCCAGCAGGAAGTACAGCGCGCGCAGGCCCATGATTGCGAAGATATTCGAGGTGAAAACGATGAACGGATCAGTCGTCACGGCAAAGATCGCCGGGATGCTGTCGACCGCAAACATCAAGTCACTGGCCTCGATCAACACCAACACCAGGAACATCGGCGTGGCCCAGCGCACGCCGTTCTGCAGCACGAAAAAGCGTTCGCCATGAAAGCTACTGGTGATGCGCATATGCCCGCGCACCCAGCGCAGCAACGGATTCTTGTCCAGATCCGGCTGGTGGTCGGCAAACACCAGCATCTTGATCCCGGTGAAGATCAGGAACACGCCGAACGCGTACAGCAGCCATTCAAACTGCGACACCAGCCAGACACCGGCGAAGATCATCACCGCGCGCATCACGATCGCCCCGAGCACGCCGTACAACAACACGCGCCGCTGCAGCTCCGGCGGTACGGCGAAGTAGCTGAAGATCATCACGAAGACGAACATGTTGTCGATCGACAGCGATTGCTCGATCAGATAACCGGTGAGGAATTCGAGGGTTTTTTCCCGGGCGATCTCGGCGCCGAACGCACCGTGCAAATACCACCATAGTAGGGCCGCGAAACTCAGTGCCAGCAGGCACCAGGCGATGACCCAGGACAAGGCTTCGCGCACTGACACCCGATGCGCCTTGCGCCCACCGAAGACAAACAGGTCCAATGCCAGCATGGCAAGTACGAAGACGATGAAGGCGCCCCACATCCATGGTTCGCCGATATTGATGTTTGTGGCTGGCATGTCACGCTCCCTGTCTATTCTTGGATTGGGGTCAGACGGGGCCATGCTAGCGACGACTTTACGGTAAAGAAAAATCGTTTATTTCTGCGCAACAGTTCGATAAAAACGAACTATCCGCCCTCGTTAACAGCTCGGGCACTTTTTACGGAGCAATGTTTTCAGCGATGAATACCGACATTCTCGAACCTCAAGCGGTGTGCAGTCCGATCACCAGCAGCGCGATTTTCATCGTCGCGACGCTGAATGCCGGGCTGGAAGCTGCGCAAACCGTCAAAGACTGGTGCGGCGATGTCGCCGGGCTGGTGCGCTCGGTTGGCAAGCGTGTACCGACCGGCAATCTGACCTGCATCTGCGGCTTTTCCTCGAACGCCTGGGATCGACTTTTCGGTAATCCGCGCCCGGCGTCGCTGCACGGTTTTCGCGAGTTTGGCGGGAAAGGGCGGCACGCTCCGGCAACCCCGGGTGACCTTTTGCTGCACATTCGCGCCGATCAAATGGACCTGTGTTTTGAGCTGGCCACACAAATCATGGCCGCGCTGGGCGATGCCGTGACCGTGGTCGACGAGGTTCAGGGTTTTCGCTATTTCGACATGCGCAGCATCATCGGCTTTGTCGACGGCACGGAAAACCCGGTCGGGCGTAAAGCGGTGAATTTCACCATCGTCGGTGACGAAGATCCGGGCTTCAGCGGCGGCAGTTACGTGCTGGTGCAGAAGTACCTGCACAACATGACCGCATGGAACGGCTTGAGCGTTGAAGCTCAGGAGCGCGTCATTGGTCGCACCAAGCTGTCCGACATCGAACTGGATGACGCGGTCAAACCGAGCAACTCGCACAGCGCGCTGACCACCATCACCAACGCAGCCGGCGAGGAAGTGAAAATCCTCCGTGACAACATGCCGTTCGGCCGGCCGGGAGCAGGGGAGTTCGGCACGTTCTTTATCGGTTACGCGCGCTCGCCCGAGCCGATCGAGCAAATGCTGGAAAACATGTTTGTCGGCAAGCCGCCGGGCAACTACGACAAGTTGCTGGATTTCAGCACAGCGGTAACCGGCGGCCTGTTTTTTGTACCTTCTGCAGACTTGCTGGAGTCACTGGGAGATTGATAGATATAAGGCTCAAAGTGGGGCGGTAGCCTTTATCAGCAGTTCTCCTTTGAATTTATATATGTCTCCATTGTAGGTGATCTGGTATTCAAAGCTGGCTTTGACAAACTGGCGCTCTTCGACTTGTTCAAGCGTGACGCTGCCATTTTTTCCCCTGTAAAATACGCCGCCTGCCAAAACTACGGCCAATAAATCTTCACTGAGTGGATGAGTCCCGTTTTTTATAGCCCTTGGTACTACGAGGGCGAATTGTTGCACGTCCCCTCCGTTGTCCTGACGCGCAATAATGCTTATGGTTGTTGAGGTAAGCGAACCATAGATAAAGTGGTTTGGTTTGAATTTGACGCCATCAAGGGGAGGAAAGGTAGGTGTGATCTTTACCTGGAATTGGTTTTCTGGTTCGGCGCGCGAAGCTCTCTCCGATAAGGGTTTCAGGTTCTTATCCAGGTCGAGCGCTATATGGTCAAAGTTGTCCATTGTATTGGCATCTCTATAATTAAGTCGGGTTGATTGTTTGGTAGGCGAATAAGCTTTATCGCCCAACTCTGACGCTACTCATCACGTGCCAATAGCACAACTGTCAAGGTTGACAGTTGTTTGGTTGTGCGGGGTGTGTTAGTCGATTCTGAAGGGCGTGCGGATTTGAATAATTAGCTGAACATCATACGAACAGATACTTTGCACTTAACGATTATCGGAAGTCCAAAAATGACGAGACTCAACGAAAAAACTCCCCCGGCGTTTCCCCGAACTGCTGACGAAACGCCGCGATAAACGCCGACGTCGAGTCGTAACCGCAGGCCAGCGCGACGTCGGTGACGCGTTCGCCTTTCTCCAGCGGTGTCAGCGCGCCGAGCAAACGCAAGCGCTGGCGCCATGCGCGGAAGGTCAGGCCGGTGTCGCGCAGAAACAGGCGCGTGAGGGTCTTTTCGGTGACGCCGAACTTCTCGCTCCAGTGGCTCAGTGTGGTCTGCTGTTCCGGGTGTTGTTCAAGGCTCAGGTAGATCTGCTTCAAGCGTGCGTCTTGCGGCAACGGCAACATCAGGTCGATCTGCGGCGCTTCGGCCAGTTGATCAAGGATCACTTGGGCGAGGCGTCCATGCGGGCCGCTCTGGTCGTATTCCACCGGAACCTGACTGAACGCGCGGATCAGCTCCCTGAGCAGATCGCTGACGCCGAGCACATGACAGCGCCCGATTGCCCATCCGGCAACGCTGCAATCGATGTAGAGGCTGCGCATTTCCGTGTGCGGCGAGCTGAATACCCGATGCGGCACACCGGCCGGGATCCACACCGCGCGCTCCGGCGGGGCGACGAAGCGGCCGGCGCTGGTCTGGATTTCCAGCACGCCCTGAATCGCGTAGGACAACTGTACCCACGGGTGGCTGTGGCGTCGGGTCAGGGCGCGATTGGGCAGCGATTCGGTGCGCCCGTACAGTGGACGCGGCAGGCTGGGCAGCCCGGGAATGCTACGCCGGACGCTTTTGTCATGTCCTTTAGGCGGCATCTTGTGGCCCTTCGGCGTTAGTCGGTAATTGGCAGTCACGTTAGAGTCGTCGGCACGCACTGGCAACCCCCGGATGAACCGACCATGACTCGCCCACGTTTTTTGCCCGACAACTTCACCCTGACGCTGATCGGCGTCGTGTTGCTGGCCAGCTTCCTGCCGGCCAGCGGCCAGGTCGCCGTCGGCTTCGGCTGGCTGACCAACATCGCTATCGCGCTGCTGTTTTTCCTGCATGGCGCCAAACTGTCCCGTGAATCGATCATTGCCGGCGCCGGCCACTGGCGCCTGCATTTGCTGGTGTTCGGTTTGACGTTTGTCCTTTTCCCGTTACTGGGCCTGGCGCTCAAACCGCTGCTGTCACCGCTGATCGGCGACAAGCTGTACATGGGCATGCTCTACCTGTGCGCACTGCCGGCCACGGTGCAGTCGGCGATCGCATTCACCTCGCTGGCGCGGGGCAATATTCCGGCGGCGATTTGTAGTGCGGCGGCATCGAGCCTGTTCGGGATTTTCCTCACGCCGTTGTTGGTGACGCTGTTGCTCGACGTTCACGGTGATGGCGGTTCGACGCTGGATGCGATCCTGAAAATCAGCGTGCAATTACTGCTGCCATTCATCGCCGGGCAGATCGCCCGGCGCTGGATCGGCGCGTGGGTCGGGCGCAACAAGAACTGGCTGAAGTTCGTTGATCAGGGCTCGATTCTGTTGGTGGTTTACGGCGCGTTCAGCGAGGCGGTCAACGAGGGCATCTGGCATCAGATTCCGGTCGTTGATCTGCTGGGATTGGTGGTGGTCTGCTGCATTCTGCTGGCGCTGGTGCTGTTGGCGTCGACGTTGCTCGGCAAGGCATTCGGCTTCAGCCAGGAAGACCGCATCACCATTCTGTTCTGCGGCTCGAAAAAGAGCCTGGCCACCGGCGTGCCGATGGCGCAGGTGTTGTTCGCTGGCAGCACGATTGGCGTGCTGATCCTGCCGTTGATGCTGTTCCATCAGATTCAGTTGATGGTCTGTGCGGTGCTGGCTCAGCGCTACGCCAAGCGCCCGGAATCGGTGCCAGAGTTGATGGCGCAAGTCGATCCGTGATCGCCGCAGATCAGACGATGTCGTCGATCAGGATATGCGACAGCCCTTTGCTGCACTGCTCGATCCGCGCCTCGACCTGATAGACATCGCGCAGCATCTGCTCGGTGATCACTTCACTGCTTGGGCCGCTGCCCTGACTGGTGCCATCGGCAATCACCAGCACCTGATCGGCGAAGCGCAACGCCTGATTCAGATCATGGATGGCAATGAACACAATCACCTCGCGTTGGCGCGCGAGGCTGCGCATGAAGTTCAGCACCTGCACCTGCCGATGCATGTCGAGGGCGCTGGTCGGTTCGTCCATCAGCAGGATTTCCGGCTCGCGCACCAGCGTCTGGGCGATGGAGACCAACTGCTGCTGACCGCCGCTGAGTTCACCAAGGTTACGAAACGACAGCCTGGTGATGCCCAGCGCGGCGAGAATCTCGTCGACCAGTTTCAGCTCATCATCGTGGACCACCCAGCCCGGGGTCAGTTGCTTGCGCGCCAGCAGCACGGATTCGTACACCGTCAAACGCGCACTGGCATTCAGGCCTTGCGGCATGTAGCTGATGCCCGTCGGGCCTTTTCTCGATTCTTTCAGGATGACCTGACCCGGCCCGTCGATCAGCCCGGCCATACGTTTGAACAACGTCGATTTGCCGGCCGCGTTGGGCCCGACCACAGCCACCACCTGACCGCCAAAAAACGTTGCCGTCGAGACACCACGAATGATCTCGCGCTGGCCGTAGCGCGCGCCCAGATTGTCCAGTTGCAGCGTCACCATGAGTTTTTCTTCCCGCCGAGAATCAGTGAAATGAAGAACGGCACGCCGATCAGTGAGGTGACCACGCCGATAGGGAAAATCGCACCGGGGATCAGGGTCTTGCTGACCACCGAACTGGCCGAGAGAATCAACGAGCCGGTGAGCAAGGAGGCCGGCAAAAAGAAGCGCTGATCTTCACCGATCAGCATGCGCGCGATGTGCGGCCCGACCAGACCGATGAAGCCGATGGTGCCAACGAAGGCCACGGGAAACGAGGCGAGCAGGCTGACCATGATCAGCGTCTGAAAGCGCAGGCTGCGCACATTGATGCCGAAACTGGCAGCCTTGTCGTCACCCAAACGCAGGGCGGTCAAGGCCCAGGCACGTTTGGCAAAAATCGGCAGGGTGATCAGGATCACCAGACAGATCACTCCGAGTTTCGGCCAGGTGGCTTTGGTCAGGCTGCCCATGGTCCAGAACACCACGGCGGCGACGGCTTGTTCGGTAGCGAAGAATTGCACCAGCGCCAACAGCGCATTGAAAGTGAATACCAGCGCGATGCCGAGCAGCACGATGGTTTCGGCAGTGACGCCACGGCGCATGCTCAGGAAGTGAATCAACAGCGCCGAGAGCATGGCCATGATGAAGGCGTTGAGCGGCACCATGAATTGCGCGGCCAGCGGGAACAACGCCACACCGAAGGCCAGGCCCAGTGCCGCGCCGAAACTGGCGGCAGCGGAAATGCCCAAGGTGAACGGACTGGCCAATGGGTTGTTGAGGATCGTCTGCATCTGCGCGCCGGCCAGCGACAGCGCCGCGCCCACGGCCACTGCCATCAACGCCACTGGCAAACGAATATCCCACATCACCACGCGCACTTGTGGAGACGCGCTGTCCGGTGAAAACAATGCGCCGAGCACTTCGCTGAAGCTGTAACTCGCTGGCCCCAAAGCAAGGTCGAGCAGCACGCTGCACAACAGCAGAATCACCAGCCCGGCGAGGATCAGGCGTTTACGCAACACCAGTCGCCGATAGGTTTCGCGCTGCACCTCGACGGTGTCGGTCAATGAACTCATGGTTTGACCTCAGGATTGCGCAGGCTGACGAAGTAGCCCGACTCATACGGCACGGGCAGAAAACGCTCGTGCAGTTCACGGAATGAGGCGTCCGGGTCGAGATCGGCAAACAGCTCCGGGTGAAACCATTTGGCCAATTGCTGAATGGCCACGAACTGGTAGGGGCTGTTGTAGAACTGATGCCAGATGGCGTGAAAGGCTTGTGTCTCCTGAGCCTTGATTCCGGCGTAGGCCGGACGCTGGGTGTACCACGCGAGTTTTTTCCGTGCCTGGTTCATGTCGGCGCCGGGCCCGACACCGACCCAATGGCCACCGGGTGCAAAGGCTTCCCAGTTGGCCGTGGTGACTACCACGTGCGCCGGATTGGCGACGATGACTTGCTCGGGATTCAACTGGCCGAACGTGGTCGGGATGATCCCCCGGGCGATGTTGTTGCCGCCGGCCATGTCGACAAACAGGCCAAAATTCTCGTTGCCGAAACTCAGGCAACAATCGTCGGTATAGCCGCCGATGCGCTCGATGAACACGCTTGGACGCGGTGGGTGCTGTTTCTCGATGACGTCGGTGACGCGGTGAATCTGCTGGTTGCGAAAATCAATGAACGCCTCGGCGCGTTGCTCTTTACCGAACAGTTTGCCAAACAGACGCATGGTCGGTTCGGTGTTCTGCATCGGGTTGTTGCGAAAGTCGACGTACACCACCGGGATGCCCAACGCGTCGAGCTTCTCGATATAGCGCGCATCTTCGGTGGCGTGCTGCGCTTCGATATTGAGGATGATCACGTCCGGGCGCTGCGAGATCGCTTGTTCGATATCAAAGGTGCCGTCTTCAAAGCCGCCGAAGGTGGGGATCTTGGCAATGCCGGGGAATTTGCGCAGGTAGGCGTTGTAGGTGTCCGGGTCGGACTGGATCAGGTCCTTGCGCCAGCCAACGATGCGTTCGATCGGGTTCTGTGTGTCCAGTGCGGCGAGCAGATACAACTGCCGGCCTTCACCGAGGATGACCCGTCTGACCGGCAGATGCACCTTGACCTTGCGCCCGAGCAGATCGGTCACTTCGGTGCGCGCCGTATCCGCTTCGCTGGCGTTTGCATCGTGCGGCGCCAGCGCAGACAGGCTCAGCAGTCCTGCCAGTAACAGCGCAGCCAGCGCGAGGCTGCGTCGATCGAAAATCACCATGGTCAAAGCCTTTGCAAAGGTCAGGTCGGCCAACGGCTCACACCGCTGTCCGGCTGAACGTTTCAGAAATCGACAGTCGCCGACAGTAATAAGGTGCGCGGTGAGCCTTGGGAGAACGCGCCATAAGAGGCGACGCCCGACCAGTACTCGTGGTCGAACACGTTCTGCACGGTGGCGCGAAACGTGGTCGGTCGATCATCGATGCGCGTGCTGTAGCGGGCGCCGACATCGAAGCGGGTCCAGTCATCGAGTTTTTGTGTGTTGGCCTGGTTCACGTACTGGCTGCCGGTGTGGATCGCGCCTCCGGTCAGTGTCAGCCCCTCGACCCAAGAGGTGTCCCATTCGGCCCAGAGGTTGGCCTGAACCTCGGGCACGCCGACCGGTTTATTGCCGCGGTTGGCGGCCACGCCGGTTTTCGTCAGTTCGGCATTGAGCAACGTCACGCCGCCGAGCAGACGAGTGCCCGGCGTGACTTCGCCGAACACGTTCAGCTCCAGCCCGCGATTGCGCTGTTCGCCTTGTACCGAGAACACCCCGGAGGCCAGTTCGCCGCTGGGTTTGGTGATCTGAAACAGGCTGATGGTGGAGGTAAACGTGCCGTAGTCGGCCTTCACCCCGAGTTCGTGTTGGCGGGAAATGTAGGGGGCAAAGATCTCGCCGGCGTTGGACGCGGTGGAAGGCGCGATGTCGCCCTTGCTCAAGCCTTCGAGGTAGTTGTAGTAGAACGAAACGTGATCCCAAGGCTTGATCACCGCGCCGAACAACGGTGTCGTCCGGCCGTCGTCGTAGGATGTGGTCACCACGCCGGCGGCGTTGTAGTTGTCGGATTTGATGTTCTGTTTGCGCAAGCCCAGGGTTACCTGCGCGCGGTCATCGAGAATCGACAGCGTGTCGGCAAGCGCCACGCCAGTCAGTTCGCTCTGCGAGACTTTCGGCGTATCCGGCTTGGGGATGTAAGGTTGCGGGCGATCCACCGGGTGATAAATGTTCGACAGAATCGGTGCGCCGGAAATGATCCCGCGCGACAACACATCGCGATAGCGACTGACTTGCACGGTGGTGCGGTGACTGATCGGCCCGGTATCGAAGCGCAGCCGCGCACCGGCATCAACGGTGTAACGCTCGACTTCGAACTTGTAGTAACCGGGGATCGACGAGGTGTCGCCAGCGGCATTGATAATGGTCGGCGTCTGGTCGGACATTCGCGCCACATCCGATTTGCCGCCGCCGGCATGGGCGAATACCGTCAACGCATCGCTGAGGTCGTATTCGCTGCTGAGCAGCGCCGATTTGTCCTGGGTTCGCGACCAGCCCCAATCCTGACTGACGTTGCTGCGGCCGTTGGCGGCGGAAGGAATGTCCACGCCTGGAGCAATCAGGAACGGTCGCGAAGCGGCGTCGAAGCTTTCTTTCTGGTTGAGCCAGTCGAAGGTTGTGCGCAGGCGCTCACCCTGATAATCGAGAGAGATCGCACCAATATCGACATGCCGCGATTGATCGTCGATCGCCGTGTTGCCCAGTTGCGTACTGCCGTTGAAGCGCACACCGAAGCGGCGCTCTTCACCGAAGCGGCGACTGACATCGAGATGGCCACCGGCCTGAGCATCCATGGCGTAACTGGCGGTGAAACGGGTCAGGTCTTCATCGAGGGAGCGTTTCGGCACCACGTTGATCACGCCGCCCACCGCGTTGTTGGGTGACATGCCATAGAGCAGGGCGCCGGGGCCTTTGACCAGTTCGATGCGCTCGGCGTATTCGGTGAACACCCGGTAATTGGGCGCCACGCCGTACACGCCGTCGAAGGCCAGTTCACCGAGGTTGCCTTCGCCGACGGGAAAGCCACGGATAAAGAACGAGTCGACAATCCCCCCGGTCTGGCCGGTAGAGCGCACCGAGGAGTCACGTTCCAGCACATCGCCGACGGTGACGGCCTGTTGATCCTTGATCAGCGCCGAGGTGTAGGTGCTGATGCTGAACGGCGCGTCCATCACGTCAGTGTTGCCGAGCAAGCCCAGACGTCCGCCGTTGGCGACCTGGCCACCGGCATACACCTGCGGCAGGGCATCGCTGCGCTTGTCGGTGCCGATCACGGCGGTTTCATCCAGCGTAACCCGGCGCTGCACCAGCGTGTAGCTGCCGTCGCTGCGCAAGACCATGTCCAGGCCACTGCCGGCCAGCAAGCGATTGACCGCCTCCTGCGTCGAGTAATGACCGATCAACGCAGGGTTGGTCAGGCCTTCGGCCAGCGAGGGCTGGAACGATAGGGCAATGTTGGCGTCCACGGCGAAGCTCGACAGAGTCGCACCCAGCGGCCCGGCGGGAATGTTGTAGGCACGAACCGCGACAGCGTCCAGTTGCACCGGCACGGCGGCCAAGACAAACGGGCAAACGGCACCGATCAGAACAAGGCTTAGCAACGCACTGCGAACAACGGGTTTGAGCTGACGTTCCGGGCGCAGATGGCGTGCGGCAAGCATGGATGAATGAGCCTATAAACAGGACGAAAAGGTGCTTCTCCCCAATAGCCAGTCGAGATCGGAAAAAGTATCAGCCTAAGGCAAATATTTTTTCACTCAGGCGGGGGAAAGCATGACCCAGTAGCCATTCAGGTGGCCGCTGACGAGGATCGGGTAGGTTTGCGCCAGCATGTTCAGGGTGCGCTGGCTGTCGCTGATCGGGTAGGCGCCGGAAATGCGCAGATCGGCGATTGCCGGATCGAGGCGTACGAAACCGCGACGATAGCGCGTGAGTTCGTCGACAAAATCGGCCAGACGCATCTTGTCAGCCATCAGCATGCCTTGCGCCCAGGCACCGACATAACGGTCGGCAACGCTGAGCTGGCCAAAGGTGTAGGAAGAGAAGTCGGTGCGTTGACCGGCGTTGACGATCAGTGGCGTGGTCTGGCGATTGTCCGCGAGCTCGACTTTGACCGCGCCTTCCAGCACGGCGAGGTGGGTGCGCGGTTGCAGTTCGCGCACGGTGAAACGCGTGCCCAGCGCCTGCATGCGGCCCTGACGGGTGCTGACCAGAAACGGTCGCGCCAACGGTGAAATGTCCGGTGCGGTCTGCACCAGTATTTCGCCTTCGCGCAGGTGGATGAGGCGTTGATTGGCGTCGAACCGCACGTCGATGGCGGTGTCGGTGTTCAGGGTGATTTTCGAGCCGTCGGCCAGGGTCAGCTCGCGTTGCTGGCCAACGGCAGTGCGATAGTCGGCTGACCATTGCTGCGACTCTGCCAGTTTCCAGCTGCCCCAGCCGGCCGGCAGGATCGCTAGAATCATCGCCAGTTTGCCCAGCGCCGCACGGCGTTCCGGGCTGCTTGGGCGGTCGAGTGCGGACATCGCCAAGGACGGTGGCAGCCCGCCGAGTTTGCTCTGCAGCAACTGCGCGCGGGCCCAGGCACGACTGCGCTCGGGGGTGCTGGCTTTCCAGTATTCCCATTCGCCGCGTTCGCTGTCGCTGAGTTCGCCTTCACTCATGCGGATCAACCAGTCGGCGGCTTCTTCCAAGGCCTGGTGATCGAGATGCGGCTCATGGCGGCGGCTGAGCATTCACTCCACCAGCAACAGGCACTGCACGAAGGCTTGCTTCATGTAGCGTTTGACGGTGATCAGCGAAACGCCCAATTGCTCGGCAATGTCATCGTATTTAAGGCCGCTGATCTGCGACAGCAGGAATGCGCGTTTGACCAGTGGCGGCAGGGCGTCGAGCATCGCGTCGATTTCGTGCAGGGTCTCCAGCACCATGAAACGCAATTCCGGCGAAGGCACTTCCGGCGCCGGCACATGGGCGAGGGCGTCCAGGTAGGCACGTTCCAGCGCCTTGCGCTGATACCAGTTGACCAGAATGCCCTTGGCCACGCAGCTCAGATACGCGCGCGGCTGCTCAATGACGGTGACTTGCGAGGCGAGGATGCGCGTGAAGGTGTCCTGCGCCAGATCCGCCGCATCCATGGCGTTTCCCAGTTTTTTTCTCAGCGTCGCGTACAGCCAGCCGTGATGGCCGCTGTACAGGGCTTCGATCGCGCGCAGGTGATTGGCATTATTCGCGGGAAGGGTTTCGCTCATGGCTGCAGATTTTCATGCAATTGAGAAGTATTCCCAATGCTAGTTTACAAAGCCGCTGGGACGCAAGCGCCGATTGGTGTCCTGGTCAGACGCCCTGCAAACCGCGCAGTGCAGCGACCATCGTGTCGATTTCCGCCTCGGTGTTGTACGCATGCACCGAGGCACGGCTGACCTCCAGCAAGTCCCTGTGTTGCATGTCGAGCAGGGTCGAGCGGAACGTCGAGGTGCTGACGTTGATGCGCTTTTCCTGGCCGGCCAGCCACTGTTGCACCTGCGCGGCGCTGTGGTTTTGATGGGTGAACGTGACGATCCCGGATTTCTGTAGCCCCGGATCCTGTGGCGTGACGCCGGGAATCTCAAGCAGTCGCTGGCGCAGGTAACCGGCCAATTGCTGAATCCGCAGCCACATCGGTTCGATGCCTTGCGCCAACGCGTATTCCACCGCCGCACCGAGGCCCAGCTTGGCGGCGACGTTGCATTCCCAGTTCTCGAAACGTCGGGCATCGGCGCGGATGGTGAACGTGTCGGCGCTCTGCAACGCGGCGGCATGCAAGTCGAGAAACGCCGGCTCAAGGTTCTGGCACAGAGATCTTTCGACATACAAAAAACCCATCCCGCGCGGTCCACGCAGGTATTTGCGGCTGGTGGCAGCGAGCATGTGGCAGCCGATTTTCTGCACGTCGATCGGCATCTGCCCGACACCCTGACAGGCATCGAGCAGAAACAGCACGCCAGCCGAACGGGCGAGAGCGCCAATTTGCTCGATGGGCTGCACCGGGCCGCCATTGGTGGCGATCACCGGCAGCGAGATCAGCGCGACCCGATCATCCTCGAGCATGGTCGTTAGTGCCGAAAGGGATGCCTGGCCGTGTTCATCATTGGGGATGACACGAATCTCGATGCCACGCCGCTGCTTCATTTGCAGATAGGGAATGTAGTTGCCGGCGTATTCGGTGGTCGACGTCAGCACCACATCGCCGGGTTGCAATGGCAAGGAGTAGAACGCCATATCCCATGCGCGGGTCGCGTTCTCGATCACCGCAATTTCATCAGGCTGGGCGTTGATCAAACGGCCGATGGCGCCATACACGTTTTCCAGGTCGGCCGATTGCCGTCCGGCAGCTTCATAGCCGCCGAGACTCGCTTCAAGCTGAATATGACGGGTCATCGTTTCGATCACCGGCGCGGGCATCAGCGCCGCGCCGGCATTGTTGAAGTGGATCAGTTGCGCGACGGCGGGGGTGTCGGCGCGCAGTTGTTCAATATTCAAAAGCAGACTCCTTGATCATTCCCCATCCGGGGCAGGGCTTGCTTGCATCGCCGCCGGCCAGTAGCGCAACGCGACGATCGGGATCAGTGCGACGACGTAAGCGAGGCAAACAAACAGATAGGTGTACTGCAAACCGTAGACCTGACTGAGCAGACCACCGGCGGAAATCCCCGCAATCGAAGCGAATTGCGCAGTGCCCTGAGCGATGCCCAGTACATGACCCTGTTGCGAGCTGTCGGCGGTCTTCGAGATCAGCGCCATCAACACCGGCGTGGTCGCACCCAGCAACACACCCCAGATGAAGTAGGCAATAACGAACACCACTGGGTTGTGGGTGACGCCTGCCACCGCAGTGAGGACGATGCAGCCGATGACCACGTAAGTCATGCGCTGCAAGGTGTCCTGCTGACCACGGTGTTCGAAATAACGCGACCACGCCGTGGCCGACAGAATGAAGCCCAGCGCCAGCAAGCCGTAGCACAGACCGACCACCGAATTGCTGACCTCGAACACCGAGCTGACATACAGCGAAAACGAGGTCTGCGGCAGCATCCGCGCCAGCAACAGAATGCCCATCACACCGAGCAGCGACAGCAATGGTGAGCCTTGCCAGAGGCTGCCGGAACGAACCGGCGCAGTTTTGTCGGCGACCACGACTTTCTTCACCGGCGGCACGTCCGGCAAGGTCACGGCGGCGATCACGGTACACACCGCACACAGCGCCGAAGCGATGATGTTGATCCAGAAGAACGTCGCGTAATCGAGGATCAAACCGCCGACCACCGCACCCAGCAGCGAGCCGACATTGGTCGAGATTTGCAGAATGGCGAACAGCCGTGCGCGCCGCGACGGCGCTTCAATGCTCACGCCGTAGGCCTGTGCCGGGGCGATATAGCCGGCAAACGCGCCTTGCAGAAAGCGCAGGATCAGAATCACCCAGATATCACTGAACAGGGCCAGCCCCAACTGGGTCAACGACAAACCGGCGAGGGCGCGGATCATCATCAACTTGTGGCCGCAGCGATCACCGATCCGGCCCCAGAATGCACTGGTGAGAATAATGCCCAGCATCGGCCCGACGTACACGGCGATGCTGGCGAAGCTGAAAAGCGACTCTGACGTCGTCAGCCCACGCAGGTGGACAGGCCAGAACGGCCCGCTCATTTCCATCGCGCCCATCGATACCAACTGGATCGCAAATAGAAGATAAATCAGGATTCTTACTCTCGAACCCTCGATGGCACCTGCTTGGGACATGAGTCAGCCTCGGTTAAACGCTAGCGAGCGGGTTGGTCAGGGTGTGTTGCAAACGATAGTTGCTGTACTGCATCAAGTGCATGCGCAACAACGAACGGGTTGGCCATGGCTCTTCGACGAACGCCTTGTGCTCGGTTTCCCACACGTCTGCCGCGACCCGGTCACGCACCGCTTCGAAGGCGAGGTCGGTTTCTTCGCGCAAGATTTGCCATAGCCGTGTGTTGTTGAAAGCGTATTCCTTGGTCAGCCACAGAGCCATTTCATGCAAGTGCGTGAGGAACGCCGCGTCGAGCACAAACATGCGCACCGGCTCGATATCACCGGAGAACACTGTCGGCAGAATACCCGGCTGCACGTGTGGTTGCAGGCTGTAACCACGGCCCTCGAGCAACGGCGCGTAAGTGCGGCCATCACCGAAATCGCGGATCAGCAGACTACGTGCTTTGCCATCCGGGGAGAACAGCACCATGGTGTTTTGCTGGTGCGCCTCAAGGCCGATGCCGTACATCAAGTAGATCGCCACCACCGGGTGAGTCACCACTTTCGCGTACTCGCGGAACCAGTTCTCGACCTGCGCAGCATTGGCGCGCACACCGTCACGTTCAATCAGGTCGGTGAACAGCGGGCGGCCGCTGCCGGGCAAACGGGTGAACAGCGACGCCACGGTAATCGGCAGGCAATCATCACGGCGTTCGAACGCTGGCGCACTGCTGCGATAGACCACGGACAAATGCCGCCCCGGGTGATCGTCCTGCGTCACCGCGTTTTTGTAACGCACACCGATTTCTTCCGGGAAGATTTCCAGGCGCTGATCGAAGCCGTTTTCCGTCTCGAGAATCTTGCTGATCACCGTGCTGATGCGCGGGCCCATGTGAATCGACTTGGCTTGCAGGCTGCGCAGTTCGCTGGTCATCCATACCGCGATGGGCAGTTTGATCAGCGGCGCGGATTCGTCCAGTACCGGCATCATTGTGCGATAGGACATGGTCGGCAGGGTTGGCAGGTCCGGACCATCGGTGATCAGGATGCCGTCGGCGATTTCCTGCGCGAAGGTTTCCAGCACGTAGGCTTGTAAATGCCAGCTGTGGATCGGCAAGGGCAGCCATTGGTTTTCGTCCAGTCCCTTGCTGTTGAGCGAGGCTTTCCATTGCGCCCATTGCGTCGGGAAGTGCTCGGCAAACCAGGCGCGGTAATCGATCACGTGCGGCATGCTTTCGCTTTTCGCGTTGTCGGCGCGCAGTGCGGCGATGCGCAGCGGCACCTGTGCGTTGAACTCGGGCGACAGTTGCTCGACCTCTTCATCGGTCAGGCCCGGGCGGGCTTTCCAGGTCGGGTAATACGGGTGACCTTCCAGTGAACCCCACTGGTCGAGAAGAATGGCGGCGTCCTTGGTTTTGGCGTGCTGGCGCAGGTAGTCGGTGAAGCTGTCGAGCCCGGCATCCTTGGTGGCCTGCTGCAGTCGGGCGTTCCAGTGCTGGCGATGCTGACGGGCGTGGGCGTCGTTGCTCAGGCTGTTTTCCATGTCGGACTTGAGCCCGGCCACGCCTTCATCGGTCGGCGCGAAGTCGAAGCTGTCGCGCAGCACATCGAGCATGTCCTGGTGGCTGGTGATGAGCTGGCGCACGCCTTCATCGGTCACCAATACCACGTCGCCGTCGTTGACCACGGTATCGGCCGGGCCTTTGGCGATGTCGGAAAAGGCCAGATGGGCGTGGCCGCCCTTGAGCGGATACGTGGCCTGGTTGCCCTCGACGGAAAAGCTCAGGGCCGCTCGGTCGAGAATGTTTTCCGCAAACAGGCAACGCACCAGACGACGCATGGCGTTTTTGCGGGAGTAGGCGATCAGTGTCTTGAAGTCATCCATATCAGTGGTCTGCTCGTCGAAAATTGAATAGAGAGATCAAGCGGCGGCGCTTGTCGTGTGCGGCCATTGGCGCGGGAAATAGTCGAGTGCCGAGTCGCGCAGGCCATTCATGTAGGCCACGCTCCACTGCAGGACTTCCTCGATGTAAGGCACCTTGAGGTCGAAACGCTTGGCCATTTCCACCAGCAGCACCAGGCCGTAGGCGACGTCTTCGTTGAAGGCGCGACTCTCGCGCTCGATCACGTAACCGGCGCGGTTGTCCGCAGCCGGCACCATCGGCGCAAGGATGTCGTTGTAGGCCTGATTGGTGCGCAGGATCGACAGCATGCTGCTCGGGTCGCGGATCTGCTCGCCGTAGGCCTCGACGATTTCCTGTTTCAGCGATTTCACCGAGGACAGGTCGATGCCCAGACGCTGGCTGATCACCGCGCACAGTTGCTGGCTTTCCTGATCCATGCGTTCAAGGAAATACGCGCCGAGTTCCGGGCATTCGGTCCACCAGCACATGCGCTGCGGGAAAATCTTGCGATGCCACTGGCCGTAGGGGCCGATGAGGCCGTAGATCACCGAGCTGTGCATGATCGGGTTGCCCGGCGTCAGGGTGATTTCCAGAAAGTGCTCGAGCATCGTCACGCACGGGCCGTAGAGCCGCGTGAGTATTTTTTCCAATTGGCGGCGCGCGGTTTGTGGCTCCCGGGCGTGGGTCGCGACGTACAACTGGCTTTTGCCGCCGCCCATTTTGATCGAACGTCCAGGGGTCAATTCGAACGCGGTGTGCGGCACATCTTTCATGCCCCAGATCACCACGTTCGGTCGATCGGGCAGGGTGGCCTCGGCCAGCCAGTCGAAACCGCAGAAGCCGGGAATGGCGCCGATGAACACCGGTTTGCTGGTGGTCAGATGCGGCGCGATGTCTTTCAGGGTTTGCGGGCGCGCATGGGCCGGCACGGTGATGATGACGATGTCGGCATCTTCCACCGCGGCTTTCGCGTCGCTGGTCACCCGATCCAGCCGGGCGCTCAGGGTCGAGCCGTCCGGCAACAAGGCCTGCATCGGCGTCTGGCGGGCGTGTTGTTCGATGACCTCCTGATTATGGGTGTGCATCGAAACCTGAACATTGGGTAGCTGCTTGAACAGGATGGCGTTGAGATGGCCGGTCCTGCCGCCACCACAGATGGCGACTTTCAACAGATTCATCGAGAGGCGTTCCTGTGTGAAGGGTGGGTCATGCGACGCTCAGTTGCAGCGGCGCGGAAACGGTGTCCAGCCAGTGGGTCTTGCCCAGCCAGGCGTCCAGTTGCGGAGCGATGCTCGGGTCGATCAGGTCGCGCTCTTGCAGCCACTTGTCGTCGAACACGGTGTGCAGGTATTTCTCGCCACCGTCGGCGATCGGCACCACGACGTTGCCGCTCAGCACGCCTTTGTGGATCAGCTCCAGTGCCTTGAAAATCGCACCACCGGTCGAGCCGCCGACCAGCAGGGCGAAGTTACGCGCGATGTAGCGGGCGGTTTCGAACGCCTGCGAATCGGTGACTTGCACGCCCAGATCGATGCAGCTGTAGTCGAGCACCAGACCCACGGTGTCGCCGGCCGGCGTACCGGTGCCGGATTGGTAGTAGGGATAGCCGGGGTGACCGAAGACGATCGAACCGGCCGGTTCCACCGCGACGGTGACGGTGTCCGGGTTGTGCACTTTCAAGCCGCGCGCAATACCGGTCATCGAACCGCCGGTGCCGACGCAGCCGACGTAGGCGCCGACCACGCCTTCAGCCTGCACGATGGTTTCGCGGACGAAATCGCTGTAGCCGCCGGCATTGGCGGCGTTATCGGACTGGTTCATGAATACCGCGCCGGGAATCTCGCTCGCCAGTTCGGCGGCCATCTGTTGGCGCTCGACCACCGCGACTTCGTCTTCGCGATAGGTGCCTTTGACGAAACGAATGTCGGCACCGAGGGCCTTCATCACGGCGATCTTGTCTTGTGCGGCGTGGTGATCGACCACGGCGATGAAATGCAGGCCGAACTCGACTGCGGCCATGGCCAGACCAATCCCGGTATTGCCCGACGACGATTCGACCACGACACCGCCGGGTTTCAGGCGACCGGACTTGAGCGCCGCCAGCACCATGTTGCGCGCCATGCGGTCTTTGATACTGCCGCCGGGGTTGTTCTTTTCAATCTTCAACAACAATCGCGCGTTGGTGTCCGGAACATCGATGCCCAACATCGGTGTATTACCAATAAGGTCAGAAACTTTATTCAAGATCATTGCAATTGTTCCCTTTAGTAGTCAGGTGAAAACGCATAGTTACCTTCCGTACAACAGGTCGCCGTCAACCGCCGGGGCAGGGGATGGCGATGAAACTCGTTTTCCAGCAAGTCCATCTGATAGCCGGCGGTGTTGATATAAATCAATAAGTCACCGGCTTGCGGTGCCGTCGAAAAGTTGATCAGGCGATGGGTAATGACGTCATCGTCCAGGCAACTATGGCCGGCGATATAAGCCTGGATCGGGGCGTGTGGCTGTTGTTTGGTACTGACAAGTATCGGATCTACCAGATATTCCGAGGCAAACCAGGTTTCGCAAGCGCTGAAACTGCTGCCCTCCACGAAGATCACGGTTTTATTGTCAGCCAATTGTTTGCTGCGCGTGACGCGAAATATTGACATGGCGGCTTGATCGACCAGACTTCGGCCGGGTTCGAGTGCGAGGGTTATATTCTGCGTCTGCAAGTAATTGGCAATCGACAAGCCCGGCGAGTGCTCGGCTTCGAGCAATAACGTCAGCCATTGCGTCGCGGTCAGTTCACTGCCGTAAGGATAATAAGCGGCGGGAACTTTCTGGTTGTAATAGTGGCTCGGGTTATTGTCATTTTGCAGGAACTGAGCGTAGGTCTCAGGCTCGACATAACGAATCGGCAAGCCGCCACCGATGTCGATCATCTGCGGATTCAAGCCCATTTCCCTGGCCGCCTCGATAAATCCGCTGACCTCACGAAAGGCCTGTGCGCGGGATTCGAATCCATAGCCGCCGAGGTGAAAATGGAAACCTTCAAAATGAAAAGGCTCAGGGTTTTCTGTCAACCGTTGCAGGCATTGCAACAGGTCTTGCGAGCCCATCCCGAATCGGCTGTTCTGACTGCTTTTCGGTCTGTAACGCAGTAGCACTCTGGTTTTCGTCGGACCTGCTTGTGTGGGGATCACACTATGCAGGTGATCGAATTCCTCCAGCGAATCCACACAAATCAATGAACCGGCGCTGATCAGCGCTTGATGGAAAACGGCTGTTTTGGCCGGTCCTGTGGCGCAGATTTTGGTGCCCGGCACACCTGCGCGCAGGGCAGCATTCAACTCGTGAATGCTCGACACATCGACGCCGATCCCCGAATTCGCTGCAGCGCCGAGCATGCTTTGCGACTTGTTGGCCTTGGCCCCGTAGAACAGGGCATGGGGAACCTGATATTGCTTCAATACGTTCAGCAGCGCTTGCGTGTTCAATTCAAACGCATGGGGCCAGACCAGATTTAACGGTGAGCCCTGTTGTTCCACCAAGTCTGCAAGTTTGTTCGGGAACTTGTTGATAAGCGTGGAAATAACCGGGTCGATCAGTGGCGTTAACATCTCCGGGTGATGAACTTTATACGGCTGCTCAACAGCAGATTTATTTGTTGTAGGCATAGTTAACCCCTGGCGTCGAAAGTTACGTCGCCATTGATAGTTCGATCACCGATTGTTATCGATGCAGGTCGTCTTTTTTGCTCGTTAGCGTCGAGCCTTTAAACGCCTGGGAGGCGGATGCCAAATGAAATCCGCTATTGGATCTGTAGCCCTGATCGTAATAAATGGTTCACAGAACAATTGCATGAGAACCCCATTCCATAAGGTTTGTGCGGATGTAATGAATGGCCGTTAGTTGCTGGCCATTGCCCTGTAGCAGCCTGTAGCTGATGTTTTAGTGACATCACTGACAGGTACTTTTGCAGATACCGATGACTTGCTTTGAAACGAGAATAGTTCCTCTTGGCGGCGTGAACAATATTGCGAACAGGAACGATTATCAAGTAAGGTTTTCAAATATTTTTCAATAACGACCTGCTTCAGGTGAATCTATGAACGTGCATTTACACGCTCAAGGACTCGTTCGTCCCGAGATTAAAAAGTCTCTTAATTGCTTGATCAATAAGGCGTTAAGGGCTGTTGCGACAAGCCCCGGAACGGCAGGCAAATCTGCCGTTGAACGGGCCTGAAAATTTTCACAAACCACGACGGGTTCACGTCAAAGGAGCAACGCCATGCAATCCGATCGACTCAGCCGCAAAGCGCCACTCTCGATCAGCTACCTGTTCGTGCCGGGCAACCGTCCCGAGCGTTTTTCCAAAGCCTGCGATGCAGGGCCGGATGCGATCATTCTCGACCTCGAGGACGCCGTACATCCGGACAGCAAAGTCGCCGCTCGCGCCGCCATCCAGGCGTGGCAGGAGAAAACACCGAGCGTTGCCTGCGAGCGGTACATTCGCCTGAACAGCGTCAGCAGCACGCTGTTTGCCGAGGATCTGAGCTGGCTCAGCGACCTGCGCTACCCCGAGCGTTGCGAGGGGATTTTCCTGCCCAAAGCCGAATGCCCCGAGGCCCTGGCACGCGTGGTCGAACGCCTGCTGGCGTGGCAACCGAAACTGGCGATCGTCGCCATCATCGAAACCGCCAAAGGCCTGCAACAGGTCGAGGCGATCGCAGCCATTTCCGGCGTGGCGCGACTGGCGTTCGGTTCGCTGGATTTCTCGCTGGACATCAACTGCAGCCAGGTGCCCGAGGCGTTTCTGTTTGCCCGCAACCGCATCGTACTGGCGTCGCGCACGGCGGATTTGCCGTCGCCAATCGATGGCGTGACGCCGGCGATCAGCGACCTGGCGGTGGTCGCCAAGGACTCGCATTACGCGCGGTCGCTGGGCTTCGGCGCCAAGCTGTGCATCCATCCCGGCCAGCTCACCACGGTGCAACGCGCCTTCCTGCCGGACTCGCGTCAATTGGCCTGGGCTGACCGCGTAATGCGGGCGGTGGCCACGGGCAGTCACGCGGTGCAAGTGGACGGCGAAATGGTCGACTTGCCGCTGATCGAACTCGCCCAGCGCCTGCTCGATATGGCCAGTCAGCATGCGCCGGTCGCCCGCGCCGATGCCTGCTGAAATCCCCGGCGAATCAGGAGATCACCATGGACCACGGTTATCAGATTGCGCTGCGACCACTGTGCGACGTGTTGCAATCGGAGCAGGTCGACCTGGCCAACGTGGCGCTGCTGCGCGAGTCGATCGTCCGCGCCGGGCATTGGCTGGAACCGATCATCGTCGAGCGTTCGCGCGGCATCGTGATGGACGGCAATCACCGTTTCACCGCGGCGTTGCAGTTGGGCTTGAGACGGGTGCCGTGCATCCAGCTCGACTACTCCGATCCACGCGTCTGTGTGCGGCATTGGCAGACCGGGCAGGCGTTCGAGGTGGCGCGAATTTTCACCACCATCGCTCGCGGCGAGATTTTTCCGTACAAGACCACCCGGCACGCGTTTGACCCTGCGTTGCCGCTGGTCGCGATCCCGCTGGAACGTCTCTACGCCTGACCCTGAGCGGGCGACAGAAAAAAACTTTACTGCGGGTGATACTTTTTCGCAGATCGACTGGCAATAGGAGTGATTACCATTTTCCCTCGATGAAAAGGATCCTCACGTCATGCCTGTTGTCAGTCGTCCTTGCGGTGAGCGGGTGTTAACACTCGCCGTGCGTACCGCCATGCTGAATTTCGTTTTGGTCGCAGGAAGCGCCAACGCTTGGGCCGCCAGCCCCGAGCAACCAGGCGTTGCCGCCGACCCGACTGCGAACGCCGCGCCGGACGCGCTGACCCTCGACACTACCAACGTCAACGCCCGTTACAACGGCGCGACTGCGTTACCGGAAACCCTCGCCGGCGGCCAGGTGGCGCGCGGTGCCCGATTGGGCATTATGGGCAACAAAGACGTGATGGACACGCCGTTCAGCGTCACCAGTTACACCGCCAAGACCCTCGCCGATCTGCAGACCGTGACCGTCGCCGACGCCTTGGAGCGCGACCCTTCGGTGCGCTCGACCGGGCAGACTGGCGGTATCGTCGATTCCTTTTTCATCCGTGGCTTCCCGATTGGCGAAGGCAACCTTGGTGAGCTGGCGTTCGACGGCGTCTACGGTGTCGCGCCGAATTACCGGGTGTTCACCGACTACGCCGAGCGCGTCGAAGTGCTCAAGGGGCCGGGCGCGCTGATGTACGGCATCTCGCCGAACAGTGGCGTCGGTGGCGTGATCAACATCGTGCCCAAGCGGCCGCTGGATGAAGACCTGACCCGGTTCACCGGCACCTATGCCTCGGACTCTCAGGTCGGTGGGCATCTGGATCTGAGCCGGCGCTTCGGTTCGGAAAACCAGTTCGGCGTGCGTTTCAACGGCAACTTGCAGGGTGGCGACACGGCGATTGACGATCAACACCGCGATCTCGGTGTCGGCGCGATCGCTTTGGATTATCGTGGCGAGCGTTTGCGCCTGAATCTCGATTACATCAGCCAGAAAGAAAGTTGGGAGGGCGCTTCGCGGCCGTTCACCATTGCGCCGGGTGTTGATGTGCCGTCTGCGCCGAACGGCCGCACCAACCTGTCGCAGGACTGGGGCTGGTCGGACACCAAAGAGCAGTCGGCCTTGCTCGGTGGCGAATATGACCTGACGGATAACGTCACCGTGTTCGCTCATGCCGGTGGTGGCAAGTCCGACGTTAAGCGCCTGTCCGATCAGGTGCCGAGAATCCTCAACGACGCCGGCGATACCAGCAACATCCCGGGTTACTACAAATTCAACGTTGATCGCTCGACGGCTGACGTCGGTATGCGTGGCGTGTTTGCCACTGGCCCGATCACTCACACCACCACGGTCATGGCGACCCGGTATCAGGATGAGCTGTCGCGCGGTATCAACAACGGCACGGCCATTCTGTCGAATATCTACCACCCGATCGACAGGCCGCAGCAGTACATCAACTCGCCCAAAGTGTTGCGCGTTTCCGAGTCGGAGCTGTCCGGCGTGGCGTTGACCGACACAATGTCGATGCTCGATGACCGCTTCCAGTTGACTCTCGGGGTACGTCGTCAGGACATCGAATCGCGTAACTACAACGCGGCCGGTGCGGTCAGTTCGAAATACAAGGACAACGCCACGAGCCCGCTGGTTGGCGTGGTGGTCAAGCCTTGGCAAGACGTTTCGCTCTACTACAATTATGTCGAAGGCTTGAGCAAGGGCGACATCGCCCCGGGCACGGCGTCCAACGCCGGCGAAACCTTTGCCCCGTACGAATCCAAGCAGCACGAGATTGGCGTCAAGTACGAGCACGGCACGTTCATGACCACGTTGGCGTTGTTCCAGATCGAGAAACCGAGTGGCGAAGTCGGTGCCGACAACGTGTTCTCGGTGCAGGCCGAGCAACGTAACCGTGGTATCGAGTTGAGCATGTTCGGCGAAGTGGCACCGGGCACTCGCCTGATGGGCGGTGTGACGGTGCTCGACGGCGAACTGACCGATTCGGCGACCAAGGCCAATCGCGGCAACAAACCGGTTGGCGTGCCGGATGTGCAAGCCAACCTCTGGGCCGAATGGGACACGCCATGGCTTGAAGGCTTCACCCTTACCGGCGGGGCGATCTACACCGACAGCCAGTACGTCAACCAGGCCAACACTCAGGAACTGGATGCCTGGACCCGCTTCGACGCCGGCGCGCGTTATGCGACAAAAATCGAAGGCCGGCCAACGACGTTCCGCGCCACGGTGCAGAACGTGTTCGATCGTGAGTACTGGTCGGGCGTGGCGTCCTATGGCGCGTTCTCTCCGGGTTACCCGCGGACCTTGCAGCTGTCGGCCACGGTCGATTTCTGACGGGGCGGGAAGGGCGGCGCTGTCGTCACCTTCTATATAGAAAGTCACGATCACGTTGCCTGTCCGACACGTGGTCGGCAGGCGGGAAGCAGCTGCAACCCGCCTGAACATTTCAGAAAGGGAGTATTCGCCATGTTTAACCACCCAGGCGTTGGCGCTGTAAACGCACCTTCAGCGTTTCGGGCAGCGAACAACCCATTGGCCTTTGAGTTTGATCGCAGCGCCAATACGCATATTCGCGAACTGCTGCGCCACTTCGGACTGCGCACCAGCCTGATCCGCTTCAAAGTCATCAATGCACTGGTGGTGGCCGGCCGCGACGGGCATGGGATTGGAGTGAATGGCGTGCATACGTTTGTCGAGTCTTCATCGCCCGAACTGTCGTTCGTCAGCGTGCGTGAAGTGCTCAAGCGTCTGGGTGAAGAGGGGCTGATCGTGCTTGGGAGTGACAAGACCTACCGATTTTCCTCTGAGGCCATGGAATTGCTGCAGCAACACACCGATCATCTGTAGGCGCTGCCGAGCGCCTACAGAGTCCCCGTGTATTTCACCGCGGCGGCCGCTCGCGAGGGCACGTTCAGCGTGCGTAATAAAGAAGACACATGAATGCGTACCGTGAACGGGGAGATATCCAGTTCGCGGGCAATTTCCTTGTTGGTCTTGCCTTGGGCGATCAAGCGCAGCACCTCCTGCTGACGAGGCGTGAGGGCGGCGCCGGTTTCCAGTGGCAGCAAGCCTGATGGCGCGAACTTCACCAGCACTTCACCTTCGCGAATCGCCAGAATCGCCTGACCGATTTCATCGGGGGAGATGTTCTTGCCGATAAAGCCGTCGATACCGGCGGCCATGACTTCGCTGATCAACGCCTCATCATCGATCATCGACACCACAATCAGCGTGGTACGCGGCAGGCGCCGACGCAGTTCGCCGAGCTGGCTGACACAGGTGAGTCCGGGAAAACGCAGGTCGAGAATCAATGTGTCCGGCTCATCACCCAACGGCAGCAGCGCCAGCACGGCGTCGAGATCGCCGGCTTCGTCGATAAGGGCGTCGGGAAGCAAACGTTGAACTGTGCGCAGCATCGCTTCGCGAAACAGTGGGTGATCGTCGGCTATGATAATTCGGCAGGTCATGGCGTGACCCTCCTTGGGTCAGGCGTTGCTCAAGGTCTGCACATTAGCACCGAGAGCAAGGGTTGCCTGTAGGCTGCTTCTGAATCTGACGATTGCCGCACAAGGACGTTTCCCGTGAAGTTCGAGAAAAACACCGAACTCGACCAGGCCAATCTGCGCATTATCATCGCCGCTATTGCCGTGGTTTACATGCTCGTCCTCGGTTTTTTGCCGGGGCAGCGCTTCGATACGTATTTGCCGGTGGTCACATATATCTGCCTGTTTTTACTGGCCTCGATAGTGCTGCGCCAAGCGATTGTGCGCTGGCCCGGGCATTACCCGGCGCGGCGGATCTTCGCCATGATCCACGATTACACCGGCACCTGCTTTGGCCTGGTGGTCGGTGGTGAGGCGGCATTGCCGCTGTACGCGGTGATTATCTGGGTCAACCTCGGCAACGGTATGCGCTATGGCTCGCGCTATCTGGCGATCGCCACGGCGCTGGCGTTGCTGTCGCTGCTGTGTGTCTATCGGCTGACACCGGCGTGGCAGGCTCAGCCGTTCATGGTGTTGATGCTGATGATTACCAGCACGGTGATCCCGTTTTACGCGCATTTGTTGCTGGAGCGTACGCGCAAGGCCTCCGAAGAAGCGGTGGCGGCGAATCTGGAAAAATCGCGGTTTCTCGCCCAGGCCAGTCATGATCTGCGCCAGCCGATTCACTCCATCGGTCTGTTTACCGCGTGCCTGCGGGAATCGCGGTTGGGCGATGAGGAGCGACGTCTGGTCGACAACATCGACCGTTCGTTGCTCAACGTCTCGCAGTTGTTCCGCTCGATTCTCGATCTGTACACCCTCGACAACGGCCGGGTTCTGCCCAAACTGCAAACTTTCAATTTAGGTGAATGGCTCGCGGATCTGATTCGTCAGAACGCCGAAGCGGCGCGTTGGGCTGGCGTGGAGCTGCGGTTTCGCCCCTGCGAATACTGGGTGTGCAGCGATCCGGCGTTGCTCGCGACCATGGTGCAGAACGTGCTTTCCAACTGCTTCAAATACGGTGCGCATCGGCCGGTTTTGATCGGCGTGCGTCGGCGCGGGGCAGGGCTGGCCATTGTGATTTATGACCAAGGCAACGGAATTGCCGAAGAGCATCTGGCCAAGGTGTTCGAAGAGTTTTATCGGGTGCGGCAAGTGCGTGACAAAGACGTCGAAGGCGTGGGGTTGGGGCTGTCGATCGTCAAGCGCCTGGGGGAGTTGATTGGTGTGGGCGTTACTCTGCGCTCGCGGCTCGGGCGGGGAACAGCGGTGACTTTGTACGGCTTGCCGATCACCGCGTCGCCGCAGGCAACGGTCAATCGGGATGAAGCACGTCAGGTCGGTTTACTGACCGGGTTGAAGGTGTGTCTGGTGGAGGATGATCGCAACGTATTGCTCGCGACTTCGGCGCTATTGGAGCGTTGGGGCTGTGTGGTTCAAGCTGAACTGAGCGGGCGGGATTTGATGACTGACTGCGACATCATCGTCGCCGATTATGACCTCGGCACCCACGCCACTGGCATCGAATGCATCGACGATGTGCGTAAACAACGGGGCTGGGCAGTACCGGCAATGATCATCACCGGACACGACGTCGAAAAAATCCAGGCCGCGCTACATGACCGCCAGATTGCCATTCTGTCCAAACCGGTGCGCCCGGCCGAACTGCGCGCAACTTTGCGAGCCTTGCGCGATCACCAACCGCAAACCCAAGCCTTGTAGGAGCTGCGGCACGCTGCGATCTTTTGATCTTCTTTTCAGGATCAAAATCAAAAGATCGCAGCCTCGTTGCACTCGACAGCTCCTACAGGGTCAAGCGTCTAGCGCTTGCACAGGTAATCCTGGGTGATGGTGGTTTGCAGGCAGTTGTACTGGCCCATGGTGCGGCAGATGTTTTTTTCGGAGCCGGTGACCTCGGCGTTTTTGTAGCCCCAGGTCTTGCAGCGTTGCGCGGCGACGGTCAGGCCTTGTTCGGCGCTGGTCTGGCCGCTTTCGAACTGGCCCAGTTCATAGGAGACCTGGACGACGCCATCGTTTTTGCTGCCGCCAGTGGCTTCCCATTGTTTCGGCGTGGCGCAGCCAGTGAGGAACAGGGCGCTGAGGGTGAGTGTTGCGATCAGGGTTTTCATGGTGTGTCTTCCTTGGTGTTGTTCTGATTTCCAGGCACAACGATCCCGCACGCTGCGAGCAGGCAACGTTGAGGAACATCGAGGGGTGCGGGGGAATATAACGCCAGCTGACAGGGCGGTCGATTAGCACAAATGTGCTAGTGCAGTAGGGGGGTCGACGGGTGTTAGGCGCTTCTCTTCCTGCCCGATTCGGGCAAAGCTCGAATCAGTCTAAAAACACTGACCCGCGTCGGCGAGCCTTTGCTAGGCTCATAGATGTAGGCGAAGACGCAGACTGATGCGCAATCGGATAGCAAGGGGGCGTGGGGCGCGCTCCGAAAGGTACACGGTTAGAAAGATCTCCGCGCTGAGATCCAGCCCTTATGCCGTGTGAAGCAGCCGAGGCCGTACCTTTTCAATTTGGCCCGGTACTGTGGGAAGCCCGATAAACCTTGTAAGCCAGAGACCAGCACTGGCCGCCTACTCGAACACCAAAGCCCGCTTCATGCGGGCTTTGTCGTTCCTGCAAGGTCAGATCGATTGCAGCGCCTGCGCCAGATCGGCGCGCAGGTCTTCGACGTCTTCGACGCCCACCGATAGACGCACCAGACCGTCGCCGATCCCCAGTTTCGCCCGGGTATCAGCCGGAATGGTCGCGTGGGTCATGATCGCCGGGTGCTCGATCAGGCTTTCCACGCCACCGAGACTTTCCGCCAAGGCGAAGATCTTCACGTTCTCAAGGAAGCGCCGCGCACCGTCCAGATCACTGTTCAGATCCACGGAAATCATCCCGCCGAAACCGCGCATCTGGCGCTTGGCCAATTCATGCTGCGGATGCGAAGCCAGCCCCGGATAGTAGACGCGTTTGACCTGCGGCTGCTGTTCGAGCCACTGCGCCAGATCCAGTGCGTTGCTGCAATGACGCTCCATGCGCAGTGCCAAAGTTTTCACCCCGCGCAGGGTGAGAAATGCATCGAACGGCCCGGCAATCGCACCGACCGCGTTCTGCAAGAAGCCCAGCTTCTCGGCCAGTTCTTCGTTCTGGCCGACCACGGCGATCCCACCGATCACATCGGAGTGGCCGTTCAAATACTTGGTGGTCGAGTGCAGCACGATGTCGAAACCCAACTCCAGCGGCCGCTGGATATACGGGCTGGCAAAGGTGTTGTCGGCCACGCTGATGATCCCGCGTGCACGGCAGATACGGGCGATAGCGGCGAGGTCCGACAGGCTAAGCAGCGGGTTGGTCGGTGACTCGACAATCACCAGGCGAGTGTCGTCCTGTAGCGCCGCTTCGAACGCCGCCAGGTCAGTCAGATCGACGTAGCTGAAACGGTGTCCGGCACTGCGCTGACGGACCTTGTCGAACAAGCGGAACGTGCCGCCGTACAAGTCATTGCCGGAGATGACGTGCGAACCGGCATCGATCAGTTCGAGCACCGTGGAAATCGTTGCCAGCCCGGAAGCAAAGGCAAACGCCTGGGTGCCGCCTTCCAGGTCCGCCACGCAACGTTCAAGGGCAAAACGCGTCGGGTTGTGCGAGCGGCCGTAGTCGAAACCCTTGTGCACACCGGGGCTGTCTTGCAGGTACGTGGAGTTGGCGTAAATCGGCGGCATCAGCGCGCCGGTGGTCGGGTCAGGCGTCTGCCCGGCGTGGATCACCCGGGTCGCGAAGCCTTGGGATTTATCGTCGTGCTGACTCATGCAAGGGATCTCCGTAATTGGTTGAGCATGTCGGTGCGGGTGATCAGGCCATGGAAGCCCGATGCATCGGCAATGATCGCGACGAGACCACGGCTGAGCACCGCTTCCAGCTCGGAAAGACTGGCGCCGGGGGCAAGGGTTTGCAGCTTGTCGGTCATCACGCTGGACACCGATTGGCTGAAACGGGAAGCGTCTTCGTGCACCGGCAGCAGGATGTCCGACTCGTCGATCACGCCAACCAGTTGCTTGCCTTCCACCAGCACCGGCAACTGCGAAACATCGGCCAGGCGCATGCGCTGGAACGCAGTCAGCAGGGTGTCGCCGGGGCCGACACTGATCACGCGGCCATCTTCGAAACGCCGGGCGATCAGGTCACGCAGATCGCCGTAGCCCTTGCGCTGCAACAGGCCCTGATCGGTCATCCACTGGTCGTTATAGACCTTCGACAGATAGCGCGTACCAGTGTCGCAGACAAAACTCACCACGCGTTTCGGCTCGGTCTGTTCACGGCAATAACGCAGCGCCGCCGCGAGCAGGGTGCCGGTCGACGAGCCGCCGAGAATACCCTCGGCCTTGAGCAACTGGCGGGCGTGATCGAAGCTCTCTTCATCGCTGATCGAGTAGGCGTGGCGCACGCTGGAGAGGTCGGTAATCGATGGAATAAAGTCTTCACCAATGCCTTCCACCGCCCATGAACCGGGCGTCGGCATCGTGCCGTCGCGGCTGTATTGCGCCATGACCGAACCGACCGGGTCAGCGAGGACCATTTCCAGATCCGGTTGCACGCGCTTGAAGAAGCGGCTCAGGCCGGTCAGCGTACCGGCCGAACCGACACCGACGACGATCGCGTCCAGGTCATGTTCGGTCTGCGCCCAGATCTCCGGCGCGGTGCTGCATTCGTGGGCCAGCGGGTTGGCCGGGTTGTTGAACTGGTCGGCGAAAAATGCGCCGGGAATGTCTTTCGCCAAACGCGCGGCGACGTCCTGGTAGTACTCGGGATGACCCTTGCCGACGTCGGAGCGGGTGATGTGCACCTCGGCGCCCATGGCCTTCAAGTGCAGGACTTTCTCGGTGGACATTTTGTCCGGCACCACCAGCACCACGCGATAGCCTTTGGCGCGGCCAACCAGTGCCAGGCCCAGGCCGGTGTTGCCGGCGGTGGCTTCAACGATGGTGCCGCCGGGTTGCAGACGACCATCACGCTCGGCGGCGTCGATCATCGCCAGACCGATGCGGTCCTTGATCGAGCCACCGGGGTTCTGCGATTCGAGTTTGAGAAACAGCGTGCAAGGCCCGGTGTCGAAGCGGGTGACTTGCACAAGCGGAGTGTTGCCTATCAGCCCAAGTACGGCAGGGCGTGATTCCTTTGACATTTCTTCACCTCTTGGTGGTGTTGATCGCGTTCCAATCGCGGGGAAAAGACTCGCGTGCAACATAGGCTCAGACATCGGCTGTCGCAACCTTTAGTCGGTCGCAAATACAGCCATTTCGATCTAACGATAGATCGAAATCAAAGACTTGCCGGGACGGGTTTGAGTGCGTTTACACAGAGGCGTCATTGAGTTTTCAAAGGGCGTCTTCCCGGCCACGAGCGGCTTGATTTGCGAAGCAATATCCTGCAGCGAAAACCGTCCGGAAGATTTCACATCGCGCAGTTATCGGCTGCCGGAGATGGTAGCGGGTCAGCCAATGAAGGTGTTGACCCTGCCGGGGCATGACATTCAGGTTCGGGGAATTTCCATGGCAGCGCAGGGTAGGGTGTTGTTACTCTGACCGGCCGCAATCGAGGCGTTTGCACTACATGAGTCATCAACCGATCATTCAGGCCGTGTCTGAAGCAGACATTGGCGAGGTGCTGAATTTTGTTCTGGCGGCCCGTGCCGAGCTTTTTCCCAAGCTCAGCGCAACGGGTATGCCAGACGATCTGGCGCGTTTCGCCGAGGTTTATCTGGGTGGGAAAGGGCGTTTTCTGATTGCTCGCCAGCAAGGGCAGATCGTCGCGTCCATCGGTTATCTGCCTTACGACCGACGCTTCCCGCGCCTTGCCTGGCCTGACCGTAACGTGGTGGAAATCGTCCGCCTGTTCGTCCTGCCCTCGCAGCGACGCTCAGGGCTGGCCGGCGCGCTGTATCGAACACTCAAGGAAATGGCGCTCGCCGACGGGGTCGAGCTGATCTACCTGCACACTCATCCGTTTCTGCCGGGGGCCATCCAGTTCTGGCAGCGGCAGGGCTTCGAGATTATCGAGGTCGACGCTGACCCGGTCTGGCAGACGACGCACATGCAGGATGTCATGAGTGGAATCGAAGAATCTGCGCCCCATCAAACGGGTCCGTCAGATAGTGCGCCCTGACCCCGAAAGTGTCCTGTAACCGCTGCGGTGTCAGCACTTCCAACGGCGCACCCAACGCCACCAGTCGACCCCGTTCCAACACCGCCAGACGATCGCATTTCAACGCCTGATTGAGATCATGCAGTGCGATCAGCGTGGTCACCGGCAAGGCCTGCACCACGTTGAGAATGGTCAGTTGATGCTGGATGTCGAGGTGGTTGGCCGGTTCGTCCAGCAATAGAATCTGCGGTCGTTGCGCCAATGCCCGAGCGATGTGTACCCGTTGCCGTTCACCCCCCGACAAGCTGCGCCACAGGCGTGTGCGCAGGTGCATCGCATCAACGTCAGTCAACGCCTGCTCGACGATGGCGTCGTCCACCTGCGACCACGGTTGCAGCGCCGACAGCCAGGGCGTGCGCCCCAACGCCACCGCATCGAACACGCGAATGCCGTCATCGGTGTCGGCCTGTTGTTCGACCACTGCCAGTTTTTGCGCAATGCTGCGCCGGGCCATTTTGCCCAAGCGCTGACCTTCAAGCAGCACCTCGCCAGCGCTCGGTTCGCGCAACCCGGCCAGCAGTTTGAGCAGGGTGGATTTCCCCGAACCGTTCGGCCCGACGATGCCCAGGGTTTCGCCGCGCCGAACTTCAAGGCTGACACCGTTGAGCAACTCGGCGCCGCGCACTTTGAAGCTCAGACCAGAACAACTCAAAACGCTGTTCATCGCGCGGACCTGCGGCCAACCAGAATCAAGGCAAACACTGGCGCCCCGACCAGTGCGGTAATCACCCCGACCGGAATCACCTGACCTTTGATCAGCGTGCGCGACAGCACGTCGGCGGCAATCAAAAACACCGCGCCGCCCAACGCACTGGCCGGCAACAGGCGTGCATGCCCGGTGCCAAGCAACAGACGCGCGGCGTGGGGAATCACCAGGCCGACAAAACCGATCGAACCGACAATCGACACCATCACCGCCGTCACCAGCGCCGCACAACCAATCAGCAGAATCTGCACGCGTCGCACCGGAATGCCGAGGGATGCCGCCGAATCCGCACCAAAGGTAAACGCATCCAGCGCCCGCCGATGCCACAGACACACAACCAACCCCAACACGGCCACCGGCACCGCCAGCCACACCGACGGCCAGCGCACGCCGCCGAGATTGCCCAGCAGCCAGAACATGATCCCGCGTGCCTGTTCAGAGCTGGCCGAGCGGGTGATTAAAAACGCCGTCAGCGCATTGAACAGTTGCGAACCCGCGATCCCTGCAAGAATGATTTGCCCGGTGCCGCTGGCGGAGCCGCTTACGCGCGCCAGCAAAATCACCAGCACGAACGCGGTGACTGCACCGGCGAAAGCTCCGACTGACAGCGAGATGAGCCCGGCGCCAACACCGAGCAACGCCACCATCACCGCACCGGTCGAAGCCCCGGCAGAAATCCCCAGCAGATACGGATCGGCCAAAGGGTTGCGCAACAACGACTGCAAAATCACCCCGCACGTGGCCAACCCGGCACCGCACGCCGCCGCGACCAGTGCGCGGGTCAGGCGGTAGTTCCAGACGATGCCTTCATCGATAGGATCCAGTGCGTATCCGGCGCCCCACAATTTGTTCGCCAGCACTTGCACTACCACGCCCGGTTCAATCGAGGTTTCGCCGATGGCCACGCCAGCGACCACTGCAATCAACAGTGTGGCCAAGGCCAATAACGTACGGATCAGGCTGGCACTCATTGCGACAGGTCATAGCCGTTGATGGCCGTGGCCAGTTGCTCGATGCCATCGAACATGCGCAGGCTGGCCTGCATGGCCATGGCGTCGAGAATGATGATGCGGTTGTGCTTTACCGCATCCATGTTGCGCGTCACCGGGTCGCTGCGCAGGAAGGCGAGTTTCTTTTCATAGTCGTCAGCGGGGAAGCGGCGACGGTCCATGCGCGCGATGACGAGGAAGGTCGGATTGGCTTTGACGATGGTTTCCCAGCCAACCGTTGGCCACTCTTCATCGGACTGCACGACGTTGCGCACGCCGAGGGTGCTAAGCATGAGATCGGGAACGCCTTTGTGCCCGGCCACGAATGGCTCGATGTCCATTTGTGCGCTGGAGAACCAGACCAGCGCGCTGGCGTCCTTGAGCTGTTTGCCTTGGGCGGTGGCTATCGAACGCGCGAGGCTGGCCTTGAGTTCATCATTGAGCTGCTGGCCACGCTCCTGCACATCAAAGATCTGCGCCAGTTGGCTCACGCTCTTGTAAATCGTCTCGATGCGAAACGGTGCGAGCCGCGTGCCGTCGGCGCCGACGAGGTTGTCCTTGGCTTCGCAATCGGAAGGCAGCAGGTAGGTCGGAATCTTCAGTTCATGAAACTGCTCGCGAGTACCCACGGCACCCTGTGGGCCGACCATCCATTCCAGCTCCACGGCGACCAGTTCCGGGCGCTTGCCGATCACCGATTCGAAACTCGGCTCGTTATCGGCCAGACGCTCGATCTTGTCGTTCTGTGCCTTGTATTTATCCAGCACATTGTTGAACCACAGCGAAGTACCGACGACTTTGTCGCCCAGGCCCATGGCGTAGAGCATTTCCGTGCCGGCCTGGCCGATGGTCACGGTGCGCGTCGGGGCGTGCTGGAAGGTCAGGCTGCTGCCGCAGTTTTCGATCGTCAGCGGATAGACCGTCGGTGCCGCATGCGCCATGGCGCCAAGGCTCAGGCCGGTGATGAGGGTGGCGATGCGGGGCAGCAGCATGGGGCAGTCTCCAAGGGAACCGTACGGGGAGCGGGAGAGTACGGTCTGGAAACACACCATCGAACGCGGTCAGGAAAACAGCGCAAGGCCGGGCAGCCAACGAAGACGCGCACGGCACGATGTCCTTCCCGGACACCCCGCCGGTTAGTAATCACTGTGTCGGCAGGTCTCCTGACTGATGCGTCATCGCCTTGCTCCAGCCTTCCCGGGATTTACCCAGTGGCCGTTGTGGAGCAGGCTCGGCACCTACAGTTGCGGGGGCAGTTCCGATCAATGCTGTGCAAGCACCTCGGATTCCCTATTAGTCCCCTTCGGGAACCGACGGCGGCATGGTAGTCGATCGAGCCGCTGAAGGGGAGACGAATCTGCCGTGGCGAGGATCAGTGCTGGCTCATCAAACCGTGCAACACGCCCAGACGCAGACCCGGTTCCGACGGCAGCATCTGCGCAATGCCGAACACTTTGAACGCCGCCAGCATCAACACCAGACCGCCGGGGAGAATGCTTTGGCGATGCGCTTGCAGGCCGGCGAGCTTGAGCTGTTGCACGTTGTTCACCTTCAACAGCAGCAGCGACAGGCGCAGCAGTCCGCCGTAGGTAATGCCGTCCTGACCGTAGTCGTTGAGGCGATTGGTCTTGAGCACTTTGGCCAGCATGCGCGCAGTGCCGGAAGAACCGATGGTCTGCTGCCAGCCCTGCGCACGATAGCGCCGGGCAACCTTTTCAAACTGCAGAATGGCGAAGCGTTCGGCCTCCTGTAGCGCCCCGGCAGACACGTCACCGCCGCGAAAGAACCGCGTGCTCAACGTGCCGCTGCCGATGGCGATGCTTTCGGTGAGTAACGGGTGTGAGCCTTGGCCGAGGATCAGCTCGGTGGAACCGCCGCCGATGTCGACCACCAGGCGCAGGTCTTCAGCGCTCGGCAAGGCATGGGTCACGCCGGCGTAGACCAGCCGCGCCTCTTCATGGCCGCAAATGACGTCGATGGGAAAGCCCAGATGCCGCTCGGCACTGGCCAGAAACAGTTGCGCGTTGTTCGCCTCACGCACCGCACTGGTCGCCACCGCACGGACTCGGCCGGCCTCGAAGCCGCGCAGCTTTTTGCCGAACCGCGCCAACGCCTGCCAGCCGCGATCCAGTGCCAACGCATCCAGCGCTCCGCCATCAAAACCTTCAGCGAGGCGCACCGGTTCACGCAGGGTTTTCACTTCCTGAATCTGCAGACCTTTTCGACTGCGCACTGACTGGCCGATCATCAGGCGAAAGGCATTCGAACCCAGGTCGATGGCGGCAAACAGCGAGGCGTCGTCTTTCATGGGAATCCTTGCAGAGCATCCGTCGCGAGGCTCAAGACGGTTTGCGAGGATTCTGCCGTGATCTTGATGACATCCTGATGACGGGGCAGGGGCGGTTCAATGAATTTGCGGCTGTCATGACACTGTCATTATTCGGCGTCTATGCTGAGGCCAATACATCGCGTGTTCTTAAAGTTTTTGCTGCCGGTTTTGGCAGCTTTTTTTTGCCCGCGATTTGGCTGTTGATCGTTCCCACGCTCCGCGTGGGAATGCCTCTAGGGCCGCTCCGCGTCCAATGACGCGGAGCGTCACGGGC
>NZ_JBSVXS010000004.1:0-138129 GCF_054070155.1 Pseudomonas sp. SDT291_1_S447 | reverse complement strand
AGTCAACGTAACTATTGACTGTTACACCGCTATCGCGAGCAGGCTCACTCCTACAGGAATTGGGTTCGGCCAATGAGCCGAACGCCGCCAAGCCCCGCAAAATGGCGGTTATCTTAAAGCAAAACGGCGACCATTGGCCGCCGTTTAGTGCATCGATGAGGATTTAGACGACCGGCGCCGGCTCCGGTGCAGCCGCCGGTTTCGGCAGCGACGACAGGAACGCCATGATCAGGGCCGCCAGATACGGCAGCGACTGCACCAGCAACATCACCACCCAGAAACGCATGTCGTTGCTCGGCATGCCGTTGACCAGGAAGATCCCCAGCGCCGCGCCCCACAACAGCAACATGATGAACAGCTCTTCCCGCGCTTCGGAAATCGCCACCCAGAAGCCGTGGTTGTCAGCGTTTTTCGGCGTACGGAAGAACGGAATGCTGCTGGTGAAGAAGCCGTACAGCACCGCTTTGGCGATGGTGTGCGACAACGCCAGCCCGGCCAGTGCCGCGCAGAAGGCATCTTTCAGGTTCACGCCAACGGCGCGACGGTAGAGGAAGATGATCTTGCCGACCTTGAACACGAACAACGCCAGAGGCGGGATTGCGAAGATCAGCAGCGGCGGATCGACCCGTTGCGGCACGATGATCATCGCCGCCGACCACAACAGCGCACCGACGGTGAAGAAGATGTTCATGCCGTCCGCGACCCACGGCAACCAGCCCGCGAGGAAGTGGTAACGCTGGCCGCGTGTCAGTTCGGTGTCCTTGCCGCGCAGCAGGCTGCCGGTGTGGCGCTTGATGATCTGAATCGCACCGTAGGCCCAGCGGAAACGCTGTTTCTTGAAGTCGATAAACGTATCCGGCATCAGACCCTTGCCGTAGCTGTCGTGGTAATACGCCGCCGACAGGCCTTTTTCGAACACGCGCAGACCGAGTTCGGCGTCTTCACAGATGCACCAGTCAGCCCAACCCAACTCTTCCAGCACCGAGCGACGGGTCATGGTCATGGTGCCGTGCTGGATGATCGCGTCACGGTCGTTACGGGTAACCATGCCGATGTGGAAGAAGCCTTTGTATTCGGCGTAGCAGAGCTTTTTGAAGGTGCTTTCGTTCTGATCGCGATAATCCTGCGGCGACTGCACCACAGCGATTTTCGGGTCGGCGAAGTGCGGCACCATGTGCTTGAGCCAGTTCGGGTGCACGCAGTAATCGGAGTCGATCACGGCGATCACTTCGGCATCTTTGGCGGTGTGCGGGATCAGGTAGTTCAGCGCGCCGCCCTTGAAACCGGCCAGCGGCGAGACGTGAAAGAACTTGAAGCGCGGGCCGAGGGTTGCGCAGTAGTCGCGCACCGGTTCCCACACCGCCGGGTCCTTGGTGTTGTTGTCGATGATCAGGACTTCGTAGTCCGGATAATCGAGCGCTGCCAGTGCGTCGAGGGTCTGTTTGACCATGTCCGGCGGCTCGTTGTAGCAAGGCACGTGGATCGAGACTTTGGGACGATAGCTGGAGTCGCCCTCGACCGGCAGGAACTCACGTCGACGCTTGTGAATCCACACCGCTTCGGCCAGTTCGTGCGCCTCGGTCAGCAAGACGATAAACACCCCGAGCGCACCCAGCGCCAAGAGGAACCCGACCGTCAAACTGAACCACGTGCTGTATTGCAGGCTGTAGTCGTAACCGATCCACACCAGCACCGAACCGCAAAGGAACGCGATAAAGGTCAGGAAGATCCGCCCACGCTGACGCAGCGCCGAGCCGTCGATCATCAGCAAGGTCAGCGACAACAGTGCCAGCACCACCGAACCGACTGCCAGCACACGCCATTGCGGAATCGCCACCACCGGGCCTTCGAAGTTGAATTTCTGCTGGCGCGCGGCGTTGAACACGCCCCAATAGGCGCCGACCGAACCTTCGTCACTGGCCTTCCACGGCTGGTCGAACGCTTCGATCACGAAGTAGTTGAAACCTTGGCGGTTGAGTTTGTTGACCAGAGTGCGCAGGTAGATCGCCTGATCCGCCGGCGATGCATCGGCGCCACCGCGCATGCGGCCGTTGCTCGGCCAGCCGACTTCGGAGAGCAGCAATGGTTTTTTCGGGAACAGCTTTTTCAGGTCGCGGGCGCGATCGAAAACGAACTGCCCGGCCTTGTCGACCGGAATGAACTCCCAGTAAGGCAGAACGTGGGCGGCGATCAGGTCAACGTGCTTGGCCAGTTCCGGGTGTTCTTCCCAGACGTGCCATTGCTCGGACGTGGTCACCGGCACTTTCACCGCCGCGCGCACGCGATCGAGCAGCACGCTCAGCTCTTGGGCGGTGATTTCCTTACGGAAGATCGCTTCGTTACCGACCACCACGCGCACCACACTGCGCGAGGTGTTGGCCAGTTCGATGGCGCGGGTGATTTCCCGTTCGTTGCGTTCCTGGTCGGGACTGATCCAGATCCCCAGCGTTACGCGCAGGCCGAATTCTTCGGCCAGTTTGGGGATGTTTTGCAACGAGCCGTCGACCGAGTAGATGCGGATGTTGTCCGTCAGCTTGCTCATGATCTCCAGGTCGCGGCGCATCTCTTCGTCAGACGGATATTGATCCTTCTGGGGGTATTGGCCCTGCTGGAATGGCGAATAGGAGAAACCGGAGATCTGCTCCGGCCAGTTCGGCGCAGAAACCGGGCGATTGATCAGCGCCCAGAAACCGGTGAACAGGGCGGCGATTGCCAGAACCACCACCAGGTTGAGTCCAAATTTACGCGATGACATAGCTATTTCGGGTTCCAAAGGCTGTGGAACGAAGGATCGGTCGGCTAGACGCCCGAGGGGCGCGCATCCTACACCGGCAGTTCACAAGTCGTACATCAGACAGGGAAATGCCCGACATTGGGCAGCCGACTTTGACTTAAGTTCTTACACTTGTAGCTGATGTTTAGAACTTGTCGCCGCATAGCCCTATAATGCGCGCCGGTTTTTGGGGTAATGGTCATGAGTACAGAAGATCCGCGGTTTGCAGGCATCGCCCGTTTGTATGGCATTGAAGGCCTGGAGCGCCTGTGCGCGGCCCATGTGGCGATCGTCGGCGTCGGTGGCGTCGGTTCCTGGGCGGCGGAAGCCATGGCCCGCTGTGGCGTCGGCGAGATTTCGCTGTTCGACCTCGATGACGTCTGCGTCAGCAACGCCAACCGCCAGTTGCATGCGCTGGACAGCACCGTCGGCAAACCCAAGGTCGAAGTGATGGCCGAGCGTCTGCGCGGGATCAACCCGGATTGCACCGTGCACGCCGTGGCGGATTTCGTCACCCGCGACACCATGGCCGAATACATCACGCCGAACATCGACTGCGTGATTGACTGCATCGACGCGGTCAACGCCAAGGCTGCTCTGATCGCTTGGTGCAAGCGCCGCAAGATCCAGATCATTACCACCGGCGGTGCGGGCGGGCAGATTGATCCGACGCTGATTCAGGTCTGCGACCTCAACCGCACCTTCAACGATCCGTTGGCCTCGAAAGTGCGCTCGACGTTGCGTCGCGATTATGGTTTTTCGCGCACCGTGACCCGTCATTACAGCGTGCCGTGTGTGTTTTCCACCGAGCAACTGCGTTATCCGAAGCCGGATGGCAGCATTTGTTTGCAGAAGAGTTTTGTGGGTGACGGCGTGAAGTTGGACTGCGCGGGTGGGTTTGGCGCGGTGATGATGGTCACGGCGACGTTCGGCATGGTCGCGGCGACCAAGGCTGTGGACAAGATTGTCGCGGGGGTTCGACGCCCGGCTGACCGAGTTAAACCTCAGATTTGATGCTGAGGCTTATGGCCTCATCGCTGGCAAGCCAGCTCCCACAGGTATTGGGTAAGTTCACTGCATCTATGAACACCATAGAACCCTGTGGGAGCTGGCTTGCCAGCGATGGCGATTAACCAGCCAACTCATTCATTCGCTGGAGCACGGCATTCAGGCCATTGCTGCGCGATGGCGATAGCTGGCGCGACAGGCCGAGCTGATTAAACCAATCCGGCAAATCGATTTGCTTTAAATCAGCCACCGACAAGCCGTTAACCCGCAACAGCAACAACGCCACCAACCCGCGAATCATCCGCGCATCGCTGCTGGCGCTGAATTGCCAGTGACCGTCGTGCAACTCGCCAACCAGCCACACCTGACTCTCACAGCCATGCACCCGGTTGGCTTCGCACTTGTCCGCATCGCTGAGCGACGGCAAACGATCACCAAACTGCATCAACAACCGCGCCCGCTGTTCCCAGCCCGCTGCATTCTGAAAAGTCTGCAGCGCTTCAGCTGCCTCGACCGGCAAGCTCATCGCAACAACTCCAGCGCCTGATCCAGCGCTTCAAAGAACCGCTCCAGATCCTCGGAGTCGTTGTACAACGCCAGTGACACCCGAATCGCCCCGGCCAGCTCAAAGCTTTTCAGCAACGGCATCGCGCAATGGTGCCCGGCGCGCACGGCGATACCTTGCTCGGTCAGCAGATGCGCCAAATCGGCGTTATGCACACCGTCGACGACAAAACTCGCCAGCGCCAATTGCGGCTTGCCGAGCAGACGAATGCCATTACGCGCCGCGAGGCCACGCAGCAAATAGTCATGCAACGCGGCTTCATGAGCAGAGACCGCGTCCTGATCCAGACCCGCCAGATAATCCAGTGTCGCGCCAAGGCCGATGACACTGGCAATCGGCGGCGTGCCCGCCTCGAAACCCAGCGGAGCAGGGCGGAAACGCGCGTCGTGATAGTTGGCTTCCAGGACCATTTCGCCGCCGAACTGCCATGGCTTCAGCTGTTCAAGCGCAGCGTCGCGTCCGAACAGTACGCCGAGGCCATCGGGGCCATAGAGCTTGTGGCTAGAAAACACATAGAAGTCGCAACCTAACGCGTGCACGTCATGCCGACCATGCACCACGCCTTGGGCGCCATCGACCACGGTCAGCGCGTTCTGCGCCTTGGCCATGCCGAGTAATGCCGGCAATGGCTGCCAGGCGCCGAGCACGTTGGACAGCTGACTGACCGCCAGCAAGCGCGTGCGCGGGCCGATCAGGTGCACAGCGGCAGCAAGGTCGATCAGACCGTCGGCATCCAGCGGCAGGATCACCAGTTTCAGGTTGCGCCGTTGTGCCAGTTGCTGCCATGGCAGCAGGTTGGCGTGATGCTCCAGGGCGCTGATGACAATTTCATCGCCCGGTTGGAATAGATGTTCCAGGCCATAAGCCAGGAGATTCAGCGCACTGGTGGCGCCGTGGGTACAGATGATCTGCCCGCTGTCACCGGCATTCAGCCACTGGGCAACCTTCAGCCGACTGTCCTCGAACGCCTGCGTGGCGTGGGCGCCGGGCAAGTGTTGCGCGCGATGCACATTGGCTGCGCCATTAGCGTAGTAATGCGTCAGTGCGTCGAGCAGGGCTTGGGGTTTTTGCGTGGTGGCGGCGTTGTCCAGATAGGTCTGGTCTTGCCGTTGCAGGGCGGCGATGGCCGGAAAATCGGCACGCCACGGGGAGGGAATCATCATTTGTTCAGCCCTGTGAACTTGGGCGGGATGTACACAAGACACTGTGGGAGCGAGCCTGCTCGCGAAGGCGTTCTGGAATACGCCAAAAGCTTCGCGAGCAAGCTCGCTCCCACAGGAGGTCGATGTGCTGCTTAGTTGTGAGCGTGCAGCGCTTCGTTCAGTTCGATCGCCGATTTGTGGGTTTTGCATTCCACCGCACCGGTTTCCGAATTGCGACGGAACAGCAGGTCAGTCTGACCGGCCAGCTCACGCGCCTTCACAACCTTGACCAGGTTGTTGTTTTCGTCGAGCAGCGCCACCTTGGTGCCGGCGGTCACGTACAGACCCGACTCAACGGTGTTGCGGTCGCCCAACGGGATACCGATACCGGCGTTGGCGCCGATCAGGCAGCCTTCGCCGACCTTGATGACGATGTTGCCGCCGCCCGACAGAGTGCCCATGGTCGAGCAGCCGCCGCCCAGGTCGGAACCCTTGCCGACGAATACGCCAGCGGAAACGCGGCCTTCGATCATGCCCGGGCCTTCGGTGCCGGCGTTGAAGTTGATGAAACCTTCGTGCATCACGGTGGTGCCTTCACCGACGTAAGCGCCCAGACGCAGACGTGCCGCGTCAGCGATACGCACGCCAGCCGGTACCACGTAGTCTGTCATTTTCGGGAACTTGTCCACCGAGAACACTTCCAGCAGTTCGCCACGCAGACGCGCTTCCAGTTGCAGTTCAGCCAGTTCGCTCAGGTCGATTGCACCCTGGCTGGTCCAGGCTACGTTCGGCAGCAGCGGGAAGATCCCGGCCAGGCTCACGCCGTGTGGCTTGACCAGACGGTGCGACAGCAGATGCAGCTTGAGGTAGGCCTCAGGCGTCGAGGTCAGCTGTGCGTCTTCAGCCAGCAGGGTGGCGACCAGTGGCTTGTGGCTTTCGGCCAGACGGGTCAGCAGCTTGCCTTGTACGGCGTCGATGCCTTTTACGGCTTCAGCCAGTTGCGCAGCCTGAGCGGTGGTGAAAGTGATGGCCTGGTTGCCTTCGGTGTAACCGAGGATCGGCGCAACTGCCGCGACCAGTTCGGCCGAAGGGTTGAGCAGTGGCTGTGCGTAGAACACTTCCAGCCATGCGCCTTGACGGTTCTGAGTGCCGACACCAAAAGCGATGCTGAACAGGGAATTGGACATGTAAATACACCTCTACAAAGAGTGACGGGCTGCTTACTTCAGAGCGGCCGCGTAGATATCTGGCTTGAAGCCAATCAGGGTTCGGTCACCGAGATCGAGCACCGGGCGCTTGATCATCGAGGGTTGAGCGAGCATCAGTTCGATGGCTTTCGACTGGTCGAGATCGGCTTTGCGTTCGTCGTCGAGTTTGCGAAAGGTCGTGCCTGCGCGGTTCAACACCGTTTGCCAGCCATGTTCGTCACACCATTGGGTCAGGTGTTCACGGTCGATGCCGGCGCTTTTGTAATCGTGAAAGTCGTAGCTGACAGCGTGTTCATCGAGCCAGGTGCGCGCCTTCTTCATGGTGTCGCAGGCTTTGATGCCGAAAAGGTGCAACGTTTTACTTGAAACGGTCAAGGAATCGCCCCCTTTACAGGTGCTGGAGAAAAATGGTGTCGGATTATGCCATGACCAAACGGTTTCGTCGGCCACGGTTGTCGTAACGCTGCAAAACCCTGTGGGAGCGAGCTTGCTCGCGAAGGGGCCGTGTCAGGCAATATCCCTGTTGAATGATCCACCGCCTTCGCGAGCAGGCTCGCTCCCACAAGGGACTGCAATTCGGCAGCTGCGACATAGGTGCAACGGTCAGATTCATCCTAAGCAGCTAATATGGCAGTTCAACGCTGTCGATTGTCTGAGATTTCCGCTTTATGCAAACCGCTTACACCGTCCTGATCCTGCTGATGCTGGTCAGCGTTTCGCGGCTGGTCGGACGGGTCATCCCGTTGCCACTGCCGCTGGTACAAATCGCCGCCGGCGCATTGCTCGCCTGGCCGACGCTGGGTTTGCATGTGGCGCTCGATCCCGAATTGTTCCTGTTTCTGTTCCTGCCACCCTTGTTGTTTTCCGATGGCTGGCGCATGCCCAAGCGCGAGTTCTGGCATTTGCGCGGGCCGATCCTGACCCTGGCGGTGGGGCTGGTGTTGTTCACCGTGGTCGGCGCCGGTTACTTCATTCATTGGTTGTTGCCGTCAATTCCGTTGCCGGTTGCTTTCGCCCTGGCGGCAGTGTTGTCGCCGACGGACGCCGTGGCGGTGTCGGCCATTTCGCAAAACCGTTTGCCGACCCCGCTGATGCATATATTGCAGGGCGAGGCGCTGATGAACGATGCTTCCGGTCTGGTGACCTTCAAGTTCGCCCTGGTGGCGGCTATCACAGGGGTGTTCTCACTGACCAACGCCAGCCTCACCTTTGTCGTGGTGGCGCTCGGTGGGTTGGCGGTCGGCGTGGCATTGAGCTGGCTGGTCGGGCGCTTGCGGGCGTGGATGATCGCTCGAGGTTGGGACGATCCCGCGACGCACGTTGTGTTCATGTTACTGCTACCGTTCGCCGCTTATGTGCTGGCGGAGCGTCTTGGCGTCTCGGGCATTCTCTCAGCCGTGGCGGCAGGGATGATGCAGAGCTGGCTCGATCTGTTGCCTCGTCAGACCAGCACCCGCTTGCTCAATCGCAGTGTCTGGTCGCTGCTGGAGTTCGCCTTCAACGGTTTGATCTTCCTGCTGCTGGGCCTGCAATTGCCGGACATCATCAAAGCTGTGGTCAGCCATGAACCGACATTGTGGCCGACGCTGTTCTATCGCTGTCTGGATGTTGTGGCAATTTTTCTGGCACTGGTATTGCTGCGGTTTATCTGGGTGCAGAGCATCTGGCGTTTATCGGTGCTGCTGCGCCGCTTGCGCGGCAAGGGCGAGCTGACGCAGGTACCGACCGCGCGCTCCTGCTGGCTGCTGACCGTCGGCGGGGTGCGTGGAGCGGTGACGCTGGCCGGTGTGATGTCGGTGCCGATGTTGATGGGGGCCGATGCTTTTCCCGAGCGTGATCTGCTGATTTTCATTGCCGCCGGGGTGATCCTGTTGTCACTGGTGTCGGCTTGCATCGCCTTGCCGCTGTTGCTGCGCGGAATTGAAAAGAGCCCGGATGACAAACGTCGCCAGGAAGTGCGCGACGCTTGGCGCAAGACCGCCGAAGCGGCGATTCATGCCCTGGAGACCGAGGAGGTCGCCCCGCAGGACGCCGCTCAAGCCGCTCTCTCGGCGGAACTCAAGGCGCGGATCATGTCCGAGTATCGCCATCAACTGGAAGTTTTCAACGATTCGGCAGAAGCCCAGGCGCTAGCGTTCCAGATGGATCTGCTGGAACGCCGTTTGCGTTTGAAGGCGCTGCGGGCACAACGCCTTGAACTTTATAGCTTGAGTCGCCAACACGAGATTGGTGATGACGTCCTGCGAGAAGTGTTGGCAGATCTTGATTTAAGCGAAGCAAACCTGGGGCAGGTCAAATAACCATGCACTGGCGGATAAAGTCATTCGCTTGCTTGCGGTGGATAGGGGTAGGCCTTTGCCATGAAGGCTTTGTCGTGTTCACTGAGTTCCAGATTAGGAAAGATCTGGAAGTCACCTTCAGTCCAGGTCTGCTGGATGACGTAGTGCATGATCGATTTACGGTCATATGTTGAATAAAGACTTTCGCTCGGGTCGGCACGGTCAAGGTACAACTGGTTCAGTTTATTGCGTGTTACTCCGGCCTGATAATCATCTTCCTCGGGGTTGTCGGTGATTCCATGACTCTCATACAGGGCTGTTCTATTCCAGGGGATGTTGGCTGTCGGATTGGTTTGTTCGTGTTCTGCGCCGAGCATATGGCCAAACTCATGCATGACGTTCGCTGCGAAATAACGTGCATGATTACTCGAGTGTGGCCAGAGCCGCATGGTGGGTTCATCGGTGTCGAGCAATGCATCGGTGCCAATCTGCGACCAGAACGTGCCATTTTCGCTGAGTATGCGGATATCACCTTCTGCCCCCTCGACGAAGTTGAACTTCAAATTGATGTGCGCCAGCCAGTTACTGGCGGCGGAACGGACGGCTTGCTTGAATTCAGGCGTGCCATTAAGGAAAGCGATACGCAACGTCTGGCCAGGAGTCCACAGTTTGGAGGGGGTATTTCGGGCCCACATTATTGTTGTACTCCGCATCCGGTTTGAATGGTTGCGAGCATTATGCTGAAGCCGATATTAGTGGTCGGGTTCATGATTGAACTTCCTTGTTTTGATATTTGATATTAGTTAACAGTTAAATCTGCGCAGCGTGATACGCAGCTCAATAGTAAGCTGTTAGATGGACTAAGGCGGGATACAAGTTTATTGAGTTGTGTCTTTGCAGGGGGAAGTTACCGTGCCAGTTTTGCTGGCACGGTAAAGTTGCTTAGCGTTGGCGAGTCATGAACGCGCGAATCCGTTCCGCGGCTTCCACGCATTCAGCCAGCGGCGCCACGAGTGCCATGCGTACACGGCCGGCCCCTGGGTTGACGCCGTCGACATCGCGCGAAAGATAGGATCCCGGCACCACGGTCACGTGCTCTTCGGCGAACAAGTCACGGCAGAACGCCGCATCATCGCCGTTCACATTCGGCCACAAATAGAAACTGCCATCCGGACGCTGAACATCCATCACCGGGCTGAGGATCTCCAGCACCGCATCGAACTTTTCGCGGTACAGCGCGCGATTGGCGCGCACATGCACTTCGTCATTCCACGCAGCCACGCTGGCCAGTTGCGTTTGCACTGGCATCGCGCAGCCGTGGTAGGTGCGATACAGCAGGAAACCTTTGAGGATATCGGCGTCGCCCGCCACGAAACCGGAGCGCAGGCCCGGCAGATTGGAGCGCTTGGACAGGCTGTGAAACACCACGCAGCGCTTGAAATCCTTGCGGCCCAGTTCGACGCAGGCAGTGAGCAGGCCTGGCGGTGGCGTCTGTTCGTCGAAGTACAGTTCGCTATAGCACTCGTCGGCGGCGATCACGAAGTCGTATTCGTCGGCCAGGGCGATCAGCTTTTTCAGGGTGTCGGCCGGAATAAGTGCGCCGGTCGGGTTACCCGGCGAGCAGAGGAACAGGATCTGGCAGCGTTTCCAGATGTCTGGCGAAACGTCATCGAAATCCGGGTTGAAGCCGTTTTCGTCAAGGCACGGCAGGTAATGCGGCTTGGCCCCGGCGAGGAACGCAGCGCCCTCGTAGATCTGGTAGAACGGGTTCGGGCTGACTACCAGCGCGTCGTCGCCACGGTTGACCACGGTCTGGGTGAACGCGAACAACGCTTCACGCGTGCCATTGACCGGCAACACGTTGCGCGCCGGATCGATCCAGCCGCCTGGCACGCCGAAACGACGCTCGCACCAGCCGGCGATAGCTTCACGCAGCGCCGGGATGCCGAGGGTGGTCGGGTACACCGCCATCTGATCCAGACTGTTGGCCAGCGTTTCGGCGACAAAGCTTGGCGAGCGATGCTTCGGCTCGCCAATCGACAGCGCGATCGGACGTTTATCCGGGTTCGGGGTCACGGTGCCGAGCAGGGCGCGGAGCTTTTCGAACGGGTAGGGCTGGAGCTGGTTCAGAGCGTTGTTCATTGGGGCTGGGTCTCGTGCAAAGCCATTTGAATCCGGGGGCGCGATCAAATACTGATGCGCGACAGTTTGATATCGGGTTCCTGATTGACGCTCAGTTGCTCAACGATCGCATCCTGCAAACGGCTGCACAGCAACGGGTCGGACAAGGGTTGATTGTGGGCGTCGGTGATGAAGAACACGTCTTCCACGCGCTCGCCCAGGGTCGCAATCTTGGCGTTCTGCAGCGACAGGTCGAACTCGAGGAAAATCCCGCCGATCCGCGCCAACAGGCCCGGGCGATCAGGTGCGGTCAATTCCAGCACGGTCACCGGTCGCTGAGCATCGTTGTGAATCGTCACCTGCGGCGCAAAGGCGAAGTGCTTGAGCTGGCGCGGCACGCGGCGCTGGATGATCGTCGGGTAATCGTCCGGATTACGCAGGGCTTCGGTCAGACCTTCGCGGATCTGCTTGACCCGTGCCGGGTTGTCGCCGATGGATTCGCCCTCGTTGTCGAGCACGATGTAGGTGTCGAGGGTGAACTGGCTACTGGACGTGATGACACGGGCGTCGTGAATGTTCAGGTTGAGCTGATCCATCGCCGCCACGGTCACGGCGAAGAAGTCGTGCTGATCCGGTGCATAAATGAAAATCTGCGTACCGCCCTCGAACTCGCGCTGGGTGGTTTCCTTGATCAGCACCAACGGCCCGCCATTGACGGGCTGCTGAAGAATGGCGTCGCTGTGCCAGGCCACATCGCCGGCGGTGTGGCGCAGGAAATAGTCATCGCCCAGTTGCGCCCACAATTGCTCGACATCGTCCGGGTCAGTGCCGCCACGTACCAGAATGTCCAGTGCAGCGCTTTGGGTCTGGCGGATCTGCTCTTCGCGATCCACAGGGTTTTCCAGGCCACGGCGCAAGGCGCGTTTGGTCTCGGTGTAGAGTTGGCGCAACAGGCTGGCGCGCCAGGAGTTCCACAACGTCGGATTGGTCGCGTTGATGTCGGCCACGGTCAACACGTAGAGATAGTCGAGACGGGTTTCATCGCCAACCGCCTGCGCGAAATCGTGGATCACCTGCGGATCGGACAAGTCCTTGCGCTGGGCGGTGGTCGACATCACCAGATGATTCTGCACCAGCCAGACGATCAGGCGGCTGTCCCACACCGGCAATTGATGGCGCTGGCAGAACGCTTCGGCGTCGACCGCGCCGATCTCCGAGTGATCGCCATGTCGGCCTTTACCGATGTCGTGGTACAGACCGGCCATATAGATCAGTTCGGGCTTGGGCAGTTTGGCCATGAGCTTGGCGGCCAGCGGGAATTTCTCCGAGACCTGGGTGTACTGCAATTTGCGCAGGTGCTTGATCAGGTTCAGCGTGTGCGCATCGACCGTGTAGATGTGAAAGAGGTCGTGCTGCATCTGCCCGACGATAAAGCCGAACTCCGGCAAATAACGGCCGAGGATGCCGTAGCGGTTCATCCGCCGCAGGTTGCGGTGGATGCCGATCTTGCACTTGAACAGTTCGATGAACAGGCTGGTGTTACGGATATCATTACGGAAGTTGTCGTCGATCAGGTGACGGTGCTCGCGCAGCAAACGGATGGTGTCGGCGCGCACGCCTTTGATTTCCGGTTGCTGCGCCATCAGCACGAAAATTTCCAGCATGGCGAACGGTGTGCGGCGGAACACGTTGTCGTTACGTGCCTCGATGTAGCCGTCATGCAACTGGAAGCGCGAGTTGATCGGCTGAGGCGGCGCTTCGTCTTCCGGCGCGAGGATGACTTCTTCGAAGTGCTGGATAATCAGGTCGCTGAGCTGGGCAATGCTCATCACCACGCGGAAATACTGTTGCATGAAGTTTTCGACGGCCTGCTTGGCGTCGTCACCTTCAAATCCCAGCAGGCCGGCGATGGTGCGCTGATGATCGAACAGCAAGCGGTCCTCGGAGCGCCCGGCGAGCATGTGCAGGGCGTAGCGCACTTTCCAGAGGAATTCCTGAGAGGAGGCGAGCAGGGCGTTTTCGCTTTCGACCAGGAAGCCTTCGCCGGCGAGGGCGCGCAGGTTCAGGGTGCCGTACTGACGCCGGGCCACCCACAGAATCGTCTGAATATCCCGCAGGCCCCCGGGCGAACCTTTGACGTTGGGTTCCAGGTTGTATTCGGTGTCGTTGTACTTGTGGTGGCGGGCCTTTTGCTCGGCACGTTTGGCCAGGAAAAACTCCTTGGCCGGCCACATGTGGGCGGTGCTGGTGACGTCGAGCATGCGCTGGCGCAGGCGCTCGGGACCGCAGATGGTGCGGCTTTCCATCAGGTTGGTGACAACAGTGAGATCAGCGCGGGCTTCTTCGGCGCATTCATCGACCGAGCGCACGCTCTGGCCGACTTCCAGGCCGATGTCCCACAACAGCGTCAGAAAACGCTCGATGGAATCGCGGAAAACTTCGTGATCGGCGCTGTCCAGCAGGATCAGCAAGTCGATGTCGGAATAGGGGTGCAGTTCGCCACGGCCATAGCCGCCGACCGCGACCAGCGCGATATCGGCGTCTTCGCTCCAGTTGAACTGCTCCCAAGCCTTTTGCAGGATGTTGTCGACGAACCAGGCGCGGTCTTCGATCAGGCGGCGGATGTCACGGCCACTGCGAAAACGCGCATCAAGGACGTCGCGAGCCTGGCGGATCGCCTTCTTGAACGCCGCGATAGGACTCGCTTTCAGGGCCAGTTCAGCCTGGAACTGGCCGCGGTCGAAGAGTTCGGGATCCACCTGCGGCATCGATTGGCTTTCCTTCTATACAAGGCTGGGAGCGTTATGTGAATCAGGCCGAGATGCGTGGGATGGTGTCATCGGCGCGCAGGGTGAAGATCTCGTAGCCGGTGTCGGTGACCAGCAAAGTATGTTCCCACTGGGCCGAGAGCTTGCGGTCCTTGGTGATCGCGGTCCAGCCATCGCCCAACACTTTGGTGTCGGCCTTGCCCTGGTTGATCATCGGCTCAATGGTGAAGGTCATGCCAGCCTTCAGTTCCATGCCGGTGCCGGCGCGGCCGTAGTGCAGGATCTGCGGCTCTTCGTGGAAGACCTTGCCGATGCCGTGACCGCAGAACTCGCGAACCACCGAGAAACCGTTCTTCTCGGCGTGCTTCTGGATCACTTCGCCGATGTCGCCGAGGCGGCAGCCGGGTTTGACGATCTCGATCGCCTTGTACATGCATTCCTGAGTGATCTGCGACAGACGCTCGGCCCAGACCGGCACTTCGCCGACATGGAACATGCGGCTGGTGTCGCCGTGGTAGCCGTCTTTGATGACGGTGACGTCGATGTTCAGGGTGTCGCCGTTTTTCAGCGGCTTGTCATTCGGGATGCCATGGCAGACCACGTGGTTGATCGAGGTGCAGATCGACTTCGGGTAGCCCTTGTAGTTGAGCGGGGCAGGGATGGCTTGCTGCACATTGACGATGTAATCGTGGCAGATCTGGTTCAGCTCATCGGTGGTGACGCCCGGTTTGACATGTTCGGCAATCATTTCCAGCACATCGGCGGCCAGTTTGCCGGCGACGCGCATGCCAGCGATGTCCTCGGGGGTTTTGAGGTTGACGGTCATACAGGCTCTCTCTGCGCTCGGCGGCGCTTGCTGATACAAATAGGGTGGCAGGTGTTCGATCGGCGACCCTGAAAAACGCGATTCTAACAGACGCACGGCGCAATTCAGCGCCTGCGTGCATCGCTTCTCTCTATACAATGGTGCGTTCGGGGCCGATTCCAAGGGGGCTGCGCCCATGTCCTTGGTGCGAATACAGATTCCGGGTTCCGTTTCTGCGCACCCTGTGGTATAAAATGCGCCGCTTTCCGGGGATACCCCGAAAAGCTTAAATCCACACACGTGTCGACACGATGACCTGGGTGCTTTTGGCTTTATGCCACTGGTTGGTCATTGGGATACGTGGAGGCCAAACCCGACTTATTAAGGAACTATCATGTCCCAAGTCAATATGCGCGATATGCTGAAGGCCGGTGTGCACTTCGGTCACCAAACCCGTTACTGGAATCCGAAAATGGGTAAGTACATTTTCGGCGCGCGTAACAAGATTCACATCATCAACCTTGAAAAAACTCTGCCAATGTTCAACGAAGCTCTGACTTTCGTAGAACGTCTGGCCCAGGGCAAAAACAAGATTCTGTTCGTCGGCACCAAGCGTTCCGCTGGCAAGATCGTTGCTGAAGAAGCAGCACGTTGCGGTTCGCCGTACGTCGATCACCGCTGGTTGGGCGGCATGCTGACCAACTTCAAAACCATTCGTGCTTCCATCAAGCGTCTGCGTGACCTTGAAGTTCAAGCCGAAGACGGTACTTTCGCCAAGCTGACCAAGAAAGAAGCGCTGATGCGCTCCCGTGATCTTGAGAAGCTGGATCGTTCGCTGGGCGGCATCAAGGACATGGGCGGTCTGCCAGACGCACTGTTCGTGATCGACGTTGACCACGAGCGCATCGCGATCACCGAAGCCAACAAGCTGGGCATCCCGGTAATCGGCGTTGTCGACACCAACAGCAGCCCGGAAGGCGTTGACTACATCATCCCAGGCAACGATGACGCCATTCGCGCTATCCAGCTGTACATGGGTTCGATGGCTGACGCAGTGATCCGTGGTCGCAACAATGTTGCTGGCGGCACTGTAGAATTCGCAGCTGAAGAAACTCAGGCTGCAGCTGAGTAATTAACGCCCTGGCGTTGACTCAGTAAGCAAAAAGGGGGCTTGGCCCCCTTTTTGCCACCTCGAAAACCATTTGTCGGCGCCCACGGCACTGTTTGTAATGTGCGGCAGCTAACAAGGGTGGTTCGGGAAGAATTGAACGCCCGTTCGATCGGGTGGAATGGTTGAAAACCTATCCAAGAGGAATTTGAAAATGGCAGCAATTACTGCAGCGTTGGTTAAAGAACTGCGCGAGCGTACCGGCGAAGGCATGATGGACTGCAAGAAAGCCCTGGAAAAGGCTGACGGCGACATCGAAAAAGCCATTGATGACATGCGTGCTTCGGGCGCGATCAAGGCTGCGAAGAAGGCTGGCAACGTTGCCGCCGAAGGCGCAATCGCAATCAAGGACGACGGTAAAGCTGCCGTTATCCTGGAAGTGAACTCGCAGACCGACTTCCTGGCTCTGCAAGACGACTTCAAGAACTTCGTTGCTGCCAGCGTTGAAAAAGCTTTCGCTGACAAGCTGACCGACGCTGCTCCGCTGATCGCTTCGCAAGAAGCTGCTCGTGAAGCGCTGGTTGCCAAAGTAGGCGAAAACGTCAACATCCGTCGTCTGGCCCGTATCGAAGCTGACGTTGTAGGTTCGTACCTGCACGGCAACAAGATCGGTGTTGTTGTGGCTCTAAAAGGCGGTGACGTCGAGCTGGCCAAAGACATCGCGATGCACGTTGCTGCAAGCAACCCTGAGTTCCTGCTGCCTTCGCAAGTTTCGGCTGAAGCGATCGAGCGTGAAAAAGCTGTGTTCCTGCAGCTGAACGAAGAGAAGATCAAAGGCAAGCCAGAAAACATTGTTGAGAACATGGTCAAAGGCCGTATCAGCAAGTTCCTGGCAGAAGCAAGCCTGGTTGAGCAAGCGTTCGTCAAGAACCCTGAAATCAAGGTTGGCGAGCTGGCCAAGAAAGGCGGCGCAGAAATCGTTTCCTTCACCTACTACAAAGTGGGCGACGGCATCGAGAAGCCAGTAGACAACTTCGCTGAAGAAGTTGCTGCTCAGCTGGCTGCCGCCAAGCAGTAAGACGGTTTTTCAACTGTCGCCGAAAGAGGCTGCCCGCTAACGCGCGCAGCCTCTTTTCAGATGGGGTTGCCAATTTTTTATTGGTTTCCACTTGGAACTGACTTACAAAGCCATGTTCCGATGGCGCTGAAGCAGCGCCAAGCTAGAGTGAACGCCAGCTGTAAACAGCTCGCAAAGAATTTTAAATACGCCGCAGGAGAGATTCGCAATGGCTCAGCAGGGCAGTGGTTATCAGGCTCGCTATAAACGCATTCTACTCAAGCTTAGCGGCGAGGCCCTGATGGGCTCGGAAGAGTTCGGGATCGATCCAAAAGTGCTGGATCGGATGGCGCTGGAAGTCGGCCAGTTGGTCGGCATCGGCGTACAGGTCGGTCTGGTGATCGGCGGTGGCAACCTGTTCCGCGGCGAAGCTTTGAGCAAAGCCGGTATGGATCGGGTCACAGGCGACCACATGGGCATGCTGGCCACTGTGATGAACGCCCTGGCCATGCGCGATGCGCTGGAACGAGCCAATATCTCGGCCATCGTGATGTCGGCCATTTCCATGGTGGGTGTGACCGATCACTACGATCGCCGCAAAGCCATGCGTCACCTGAACTCCAAAGACGTCGTGATCTTCGCTGCCGGTACCGGCAACCCGTTCTTCACCACGGATTCGGCGGCCTGCCTGCGCGCAATCGAAATCGATGCCGACGTCGTGCTGAAAGCGACCAAGGTCGATGGCGTCTACACCGCTGACCCGTTCAAAGACCCGCATGCCGAGAAGTTCGATCATCTGACTTATGATGAAGTACTGGATCGCAAGCTGGGCGTGATGGATCTGACCGCTATTTGCCTGTGCCGCGACCACAAGATGCCGCTGCGCGTATTCAACATGAACAAGCCCGGTGCCCTGCTGAACATCGTCCATGGCGGCGCTGAAGGCACCCTGATCGAGGAAGGTCAACAATGATCAACGAAATCAAGAAAGACGCTCAAGAGCGCATGCAGAAATCCCTGGACTCTCTGGCCCACGCATTTGGTCAGATTCGTACCGGCAAGGCTCACCCAAGCATTCTGGGTAGCGTGATGGTGCCGTACTACGGCGCAGACACCTCCATCACCCAAGTGGCGAACATCACCGTTAAGGACTCGCGCACCCTGCAGGTCGTTGCGTTCGAGCGCAACATGCTCGCCGCAGTCGACAAAGCAATCCAGAGCGCTGGTCTGAACCTCAACCCGACCAACCTGGGCGAGTTGCTGCTGATCTCCATGCCTGCCCTGACTGAAGAAACCCGCAAGGGCTTCACCAAGCAGGCGCGCAGTGCTGCTGAAGACGCTCGTGTTGCCGTGCGCAACATCCGTCGTGACGCCTTGGGCGAGCTGAAGAAACTGGTCAAGGACAAAGAAATCAGCGAAGACGAAGAGCGTCGTGCCGCTGCCGATATTCAGAAGCTCACCGACAAGGCCGAGGCTGATATCGACACGGCTACCAAGCAAAAAGAAGCGGATCTGATGGCCGTATAAGGTTCGAGCTTTTAATGGACAAGACCAAGCAGACTGCGCCGTCCGCGGTGCCGCGCCATGTCGCGATCATCATGGATGGCAACAATCGCTGGGCGAAAAAACGCTTTATGCCGGGTGTCGCCGGGCATAAGGCGGGCGTGGATGCTGTGCGGGCGGTGATTGAGGTGTGCGCTGAGGCCAAGGTCGAAGTGCTCACCCTGTTCGCATTTTCCAGTGAGAACTGGCAGCGCCCGGCCGATGAAGTCAGTGCCTTGATGGACCTGTTCTTCAAGGCGCTGCGTCGCGAAGCCAAGCGCCTCAACGACAACAACATCAGCCTGCGCATCATTGGCGATCGTTCACGCTTTCATCCGGAGCTTCAGGCAGCAATGCGTGAAGCTGAAGCGATGACGGCGGGTGCCAATCGTTTCATCCTGCAGATCGCCGCCAATTATGGTGGTCAGTGGGATATTGCACAGGCGGCCCAGCGTCTGGCGCGTGAAGTCCAGGCCGGGCACCTGCGCCCGGAAGACATCACTCCGGATCTGTTGCAAACCTGTCTGGCAACCGGTGATCTGCCGTTGCCGGATCTGTGCATCCGCACGGGTGGCGAGCACCGCATCAGCAACTTTCTGCTGTGGCAGCTGGCTTACGCCGAGCTGTACTTCTCCGACCTGTTCTGGCCGGACTTCAAACACGATGCCATGCGCAATGCGCTGGCCGATTTCGCTTCGCGCCAGCGTCGTTTCGGTAAAACGAGCGAACAGGTTGAAGCTGGAGCCCGGGTTTAATGCTTAAACAACGAATCATCACTGCGCTGATCCTGCTGCCGATCGCCTTGTGCGGGTTTTTCCTGCTGGAAGGCTCCGGTTTTGCCTTGTTTATCGGTCTGGTTGTGACTTTGGGTGCCTGGGAATGGGCGCGTCTGGCTGGTTTCACCGGGCAAGCGTTCCGCGTGGGTTTTGCCGCCGTGGTCGCGTTCATGTTGTTCATCATGTACATCCTGCCCGGGCTTGCCCCTTGGGTGCTGGGTGCGTCTGTGTTGTGGTGGGCGGCGGCGACCTGGCTGGTGCTGACCTATCCGCGCTCCAGCGTGCATTGGTCCAGTGCGGCAACCAAACTGGTCATCGGCCTGCTGATTCTGCTGCCGGCCTGGCAAGGTCTGGTGCAGATCAAGCAGTACCCGCTGGGTAACTGGCTGATCATGGCCGTGATGGTGCTGGTCTGGGGTGCTGATATCGGTGCTTACTTCTCTGGTCGCAAGTTCGGCAAGCGCAAGCTGGCCCCGCAAGTCAGCCCGGGCAAGAGCTGGGAAGGCGTCTACGGTGGTCTGGCGCTAAGTCTGGTGATTACCGCCATTGTCGCGTTTGTGCGTGACTGGACCGTCGCCGAACTGCTTAAAGGCTTGATCGGCGCTGCGCTGATCGTCTTCATCTCCGTTGTCGGCGATCTGACAGAAAGCATGTTCAAGCGTCAGTCCGGCATCAAGGACAGCAGTAATCTGCTGCCCGGCCATGGCGGCGTGCTTGATCGCATCGACAGTCTGACCGCGGCAATTCCGGTGTTTGCCGTGCTGTTGTGGATGGCTGCACCGTGAGTCGCCCTCAGCAGATTACCGTTCTGGGCGCGACGGGCTCGATCGGTCTGAGCACGCTGGATGTCATTGCTCGTCATCCTGAGCGTTATCAGGTTTTTGCGTTGAGTGGTTTCACGCGTCTGAGTGAGCTGTTCGCCTTGTGCGTGCGTCACGTGCCGCAGTTTGCCGTGGTGCCAGAGGCGGTCGCTGCGCGCGGTTTGCAGGATGATTTGCGCGCCGCCGGTTTGCCGACCCGCGTACTGGTGGGGGAGGAGGGCCTGTGTCAGGTCGCTGCTGCTCCGGAAGTCGATGCGGTGATGGCGGCGATCGTTGGTGCGGCAGGTCTGCGCCCGACTCTGGCGGCCGTTGAGGCTGGCAAGAAGATTCTCCTGGCCAATAAAGAGGCGCTGGTGATGTCCGGCGCCTTGTTCATGCAGGCGGTACGCAAGAGCGGTTCGGTGTTGCTGCCGATCGACAGCGAGCACAACGCAATTTTCCAGTGCATGCCACATGATTTTGCCCGTGGGCTGAGTTCGGTCGGTGTTCGTCGGATTTTACTCACAGCCTCTGGCGGACCGTTCCGACAGACGCCGATGAGTGAACTGGCGCATGTTTCACCTGAGCAGGCGTGTGCACACCCGAACTGGTCCATGGGGCGCAAGATTTCGGTCGATTCGGCCAGCATGATGAATAAAGGTCTCGAACTGATCGAGGCCTGTTGGTTGTTTGATGCCAAACCCTCGCAGGTCGAGGTGGTGATCCACCCGCAGAGCGTGATTCACTCGTTGGTTGATTATGTCGACGGCTCGGTGCTGGCGCAGTTGGGCAATCCCGACATGCGTACGCCGATCGCTAACGCCCTAGCCTGGCCGGAGCGCATTGACTCCGGTGTGGCTCCGCTGGATCTGTTCGCCATCGCGCGGCTGGACTTCGAAGCGCCGGATGAAGGGCGCTTCCCGTGCCTGCGTCTGGCACGTCAAGCTGCCGAGGCTGGCGACAGTGCGCCGGCGATGCTCAATGCGGCCAACGAAGTGGCGGTGGCGGCGTTTCTCGACGGACGGGTCCGTTACCTGGAAATCGCGAGTATCATCGAGGAAGTCTTGAATCTCGAACCGGTGGTTGCACTGGCGGATCTCGATGCCGTGTTTACGGCAGATGCCAAGGCGCGAGTGCTGGCCGGGCAGTGGTTGAAGCGTCACGATCGATAGAATTTGCAACACAATGGCTACACGCGGCACTGAACAGGTTTGCGGAGAAAGTAGATGAGCGCGCTCTATATGATTGCCGGCACCCTGATCGCCTTGGGTGTGCTGGTCACCTTTCACGAATTCGGCCACTTCTGGGTCGCGCGTCGCTGTGGCGTCAAGGTTCTACGTTTTTCCGTAGGCTTCGGCATGCCGCTGCTGCGCTGGCATGACAAGCAGGGCACGGAGTTTGTGGTCGCGGCGATACCGCTGGGCGGTTACGTCAAGATGCTCGACGAGCGCGAAGGTGAAGTGCCGGTCGATCAGCTTGATCAGTCCTTCAACCGCAAATCCGTACGTCAGCGTATCGCCATTGTTGCGGCCGGCCCCATTGCCAACTTTCTGTTGGCGTTGGTGTTCTTCTGGGTATTGGCCATGCTTGGCAGCGAGCAGGTGCGTCCGGTCATCGGTGCGGTTGAGTCCGGCAGCATCGCCGCCAGTGCCGGTTTGAGCGCCGGTGAGGAAATCGTCGCGATCGATGGTGAGCCGACTTCCGGTTGGGCGGCTGTCAATTTGCAATTGGTACGACGCCTTGGTGAAAGCGGTTCTCTGCAATTGCTGGTGCGTGAGCAGGGTTCGACTGCGGATACGCCGCGTGAGCTGAAGCTGGATAACTGGCTCAAGGGTGCTGATGAGCCGGATCCGATTCGCTCTCTGGGTATTCGTCCTTGGCGCCCGGCTCTGCCGCCGGTGCTTGCTGAGCTTGATCCGAAAGGCCCGGCCCAGGCTGCCGGTCTGAAAACCGGTGATCGCCTGTTGGCCCTTGATGGTCAGGCGCTGAATGATTGGCAGCAAGTGGTCGATACCGTTCGTACGCGTCCTGATACCAAAATCATGCTGCGCATCGAGCGTGACAGTGCTCAAATCGATGTCCCTGTGACCTTGGCTGCGCGTGGTGAAAGCAAATCGCCAAGCGGATATCTGGGCGCAGGCGTGAAAGCTGTCGACTGGCCACCGGAAATGATCCGTGAGGTCAGTTATGGGCCGTTGGCCGCGATTGGCGAGGGTGCCCGACGCACTTGGACCATGAGCATTCTGACGCTGGATTCACTCAAGAAAATGCTGTTCGGCGAGCTCTCGGTAAAAAACTTGAGTGGACCGATAACCATTGCTAAAGTGGCGGGCGCTTCTGCCCAGTCGGGCGTCGCTGATTTCCTGAATTTCCTTGCTTATCTGAGTATTAGCCTGGGGGTTCTGAATTTGCTGCCCATTCCTGTACTGGATGGGGGGCATTTGTTGTTTTATCTGATCGAGTGGGCGCGTGGTCGTCCCTTGTCGGATCGGGTGCAAGGTTGGGGGATACAGATCGGTATCAGTTTGGTGGTCGGGGTGATGTTGCTTGCTCTGGTCAACGATCTGGGTCGACTGTAACGCTTCGCTGAATTGCGAATCTGCCGCATTTTGCGGCAGTTTGTTTATTGCCAGTTGGAATAAGAAAGGACTTCATGAAACGTCTGCTGCTAACTGCGGTTCTCACCGTATTGATGATCGCCGAAGTTCACGCCGAGTCCTTCACTATCTCTGATATTCGCGTCAATGGCCTCCAGCGGGTCTCCGCGGGTAGCGTCTTTGGTGCCTTGCCGTTGAACGTCGGTGAGCAGGCGGATGATCGTCGCCTGGTGGAATCCACTCGTGCGTTGTTCAAAACCGGTTTCTTTCAAGATATCCAGCTGGGCCGCGAAGGCAACGTTCTGGTCATCACGGTCGTCGAGCGTCCGTCGGTCGCCAGTATCGAAATCGAAGGCAACAAGGCGATCTCGACTGAAGACCTGATGAAAGGTCTCAAGCAATCCGGTCTGGCCGAAGGCGAGATCTTCCAGCGCGCCACGCTTGAGGGCGTGCGTAACGAACTGCAGCGTCAGTACGTCGCGCAAGGTCGCTATTCGGCTACGGTCGATACCGAAGTGGTATCGCAACCACGTAACCGCGTCGGCCTGAAAGTGAAGATCAACGAAGGTACCGTTGCGGCGATTCAGCACATCAACGTGGTGGGCAACACGGTTTTCCCTGAGGAAGACCTGACCGACCTGTTCGAACTGAAGACCACCAACTGGCTGTCGTTCTTCAAGAACGATGACAAGTACGCCCGTGAAAAACTGTCCGGTGACCTGGAGCGTCTGCGTTCCTACTACCTGGATCGTGGCTATATCAACATGGATATCGCTTCGACTCAGGTGTCGATCACCCCGGACAAGAAGCACGTCTACATCACTGTCAACGTCACCGAAGGCGAGAAGTACACCGTTCGTGACGTCAAGCTCAGTGGTGATCTGAAAGTCCCTGAAGATCAGGTCAAGTCCCTGCTGCTGGTGCAGAAGGGCCAGGTGTTCTCGCGCAAACTGATGACCACCACGTCCGAGTTGATCACCCGTCGTCTGGGTAACGAGGGTTACACCTTCGCCAACGTCAACGGCGTACCTCAGCCGCACGATGAAGATCACACCGTCGATATCCTGTTCGCTGTTGATCCGGGCAAGCGCGCCTACGTCAACCGCATCAACTTCCGTGGCAACACCAAGTCCGAAGACGAAGTGCTGCGTCGTGAAATGCGTCAGATGGAAGGCGGCTGGGCTTCGACCTACCTGATCGACCAGTCCAAGACCCGTCTTGAGCGTCTGGGCTTCTTTAAAGAAGTCAACGTTGAAACCCCAGCTGTCCCGGGTGTCGACGACCAGGTTGACGTGAACTACGCCGTTGAGGAGCAGGCTTCCGGTTCGATTACCGCCAGTGTCGGTTTCGCCCAGAGTGCCGGTCTGATCCTCGGTGGTTCGATCACCCAGAACAACTTCCTGGGTACCGGTAACCGCGTCAGCATCGGCCTGACCCGCAGCGAATACCAGAGCCGCTACAACTTCGGCTACGTTGACCCGTACTGGACCGCCGATGGCGTGAGCCTGGGTTACAACGCGTTTTATCGCACCACTGACTACAAAGACCTCGACGTCGACGTAGCGAGCTATGCGGTAGACAGCCTGGGTGCCGGCGTGAACGTTGGCTACCCGATCAGCGAGACTTCGCGTCTGACCTTTGGCCTGTCGGTTCAACAGGACGAGATCAAGACCGGTACCTATACCGTTGACGAGATTTTCGACTTCGTTAACAAGGAAGGCGACAAGTACCTGAACTTCAAGGCTTCGGCCGGCTGGTCCGAGTCGACCCTGAACAAAGGCGTACTGCCGACCCGTGGTCGTTCCCAGAGTCTGACCCTGGAAACCACAGTGCCTGGCAGCGACCTGTCGTTTTACAAACTTGATTACCGCGGTCAGTTGTTCCAGCCAATCAGCGAGAACTACACCCTGCGTCTGCACACCGAGCTGGGTTATGGCGACGGATACGGCGGAACCGATGGCTTGCCATTCTATGAAAACTACTATGCTGGTGGTTTCAACTCGGTTCGTGGCTTCAAGGACAGCACCCTCGGCCCACGCAGTACGCCGAGCCGTGGTACCAACCCGGGCACGCTGGCTGACCCGGACCAGGATCCGCTGCCGTTCGGTGGTAACGTCCTGATCCAGGGTGGTGTCGAGGTTCTGTTCCCGCTGCCGTTCGTGAAAGATCAGCGTTCCCTGCGCACTTCTGTTTTCTGGGATGTGGGTAACGTATTTGACTCGCAGTGCAAGGACACTACCAATGCGAACGGCTCGACGTCGAACACCAAGTGCAACGACATCAGCCTGAGCAACATGGCCAGCTCCGTCGGTGTGGGTGTGACCTGGGTCACCGCACTGGGTCCTCTGAGCTTCGCGTTGGCCATGCCGATCAAGAAGCCGGATGAGGCTGAAACTCAAGTGTTCCAATTCTCCCTCGGCCAGACGTTCTAAGCGTCTGACCCAAGATAACGACAATGGATTTTGTAGGAGTGCATCGTGCGTAAGTTGACTCAATTGGTTCTCCTGGCCTCCTTGATGGTGGCAGGCCCGGCATTTGCCGACATGAAAATTGCCGTTCTGAACTATCAGATGGCTTTGCTGGAATCCGACGCGGCGAAGAAATACGCCGTGGATGCCGAGAAGAAGTTCGGTCCGCAACTGACCAAACTGAAGACGCTGGAAAGCAGCGCCAAAGGCATTCAGGACCGTCTGATGGCCGGTGGCGACAAAATGCAGCAAGGTGAGCGTGAGCGTCTGGAGCTGGAATTCAAGCAAAAGGCCCGTGACTTCCAGTTCCAGTCCAAGGAGCTGAACGAAGCGAAAGCCGTTGCCGACCGCGAAATGCTCAAGCAACTGAAGCCGAAACTGGATAGCGCAGTGGAAGAAGTCATCAAGAAAGGTGGTTTTGACCTGGTGTTCGAGCGTGGCGCAGTGATCGATGTCAAACCTCAGTACGACATCACGCGCCAGGTTATCGAGCGCATGAATCAGCTGAAGTAACCCATGACCGTGACTATCAAACTCGGCCAGTTGGCCGAGTTCCTCGGCGCCACCCTGCGTGGCGACCCTGAGAAGCAAATTACTGGGCTAGCCACTTTGCAAGAGGCTGGCCCAGCTCAGTTGAGCTTTCTGGCAAACCCTCAATATCGCAAATACCTGGCGGGCTCGCAGGCAGCTGCATTGCTGCTCAAAGAAGCTGATGCCGAAGGATTTGCCGGTAATGCGTTGGTCGTGCCTGATCCTTACCTGGCTTATGCGCGTATCTCTCATTTGTTCGATCCCAAGCCAAAAGCTGCGGCTGGTATTCACCCATCTGCAGTGATTGCGGCGGACGCGGTGGTTGATCCAAGCGCCAGCATCGGCCCTTTTGTGGTGATCGAAGCAGGCGCACGCGTTGGTGCGCAAGTGACACTGGGTGCGCATTGCGTCGTCGGTGCGCGTAGCGAAATCGGCGAAGGCGGCTGGCTCGCGCCGCGCGTGACGCTGTATCACGACGTGCGCATCGGCAAGCGTGTGGTGATCCAGTCCGGTGCCGTGCTCGGCGGTGAAGGTTTTGGTTTCGCCAACGAAAAAGGTATCTGGCAGAAAATCGCGCAGATCGGTGGCGTGACCATCGGCGACGATGTCGAGATTGGCGTGAATACCGCCATCGACCGCGGCGCTCTGGCTGATACCGTGATCGGCAACGGCGTGAAGCTAGACAATCAGATCCAGATCGCCCACAACGTTCAGGTCGGTGATCACACTGCCATGGCCGCATGTGTCGGGATCTCCGGCAGCACCAAGATTGGCAAGCATTGCATGCTCGCCGGTGGTGTCGGTCTGGTCGGCCACATTGATATTTGCGACAACGTTTTCCTGACCGGGATGACCATGGTGACCCACTCGATTACCGAGCCGGGTGCCTATTCTTCCGGCACAGCCATGCAACCGGCGGCCGAATGGCGCAAAAGCGCGGCCCGCATCCGTCAGCTCGATGACATCGCGCGACGTTTGAAACAGCTGGAAAAGCGCGTAGGGGAAGTGACCCCTGACGGCAATGCTTCATCAGATGGCTGATACCATTTCCATATCAAGTGTGCACAGCCTCTAGACTGCCTCCTTGATTTGCTAGAGGAGTGCGCGTCAGTCGCGCTCCCAATCTTTACATAGGCTTCCCCCCGAAATGATGGACATCAACGAGATTCGCGAATACCTGCCTCACCGTTACCCGTTCCTGCTGGTGGACCGGGTGGTGGAACTGGACACTGAAGGCAAGCGCATTCGCGCCTACAAGAATGTCAGCATCAATGAACCGTTCTTCAATGGTCACTTCCCTGCGCATCCAATCATGCCGGGCGTGCTGATCATCGAAGCGATGGCTCAGGCTGCCGGGATCCTCGGTTTCAAAATGCTTGATGTGAAGCCTGCCGACGGCACGCTTTACTACTTCGTCGGTTCCGACAAGCTGCGCTTCCGCCAGCCTGTGCTGCCGGGCGATCAGTTGATCCTCGAAGCCAAGTTCATCAGCTGCAAGCGTCAGATCTGGAAATTCGAATGCCAGGCTTCGGTCGACGGCAAACCAGTCTGCTCCGCTGAAATCATCTGCGCGGAACGCAAGCTATGAGTTTGATTGACCCTCGCGCAATCATCGATCCGTCGGCCGTTCTGGCTGATGGCGTCGAGGTCGGCCCGTGGTCGATCATCGGCGCAGGTGTGGAAATCGGCGAGGGTACCGTGATCGGGCCGCATGTGATCCTCAAAGGCCCGACCCGCATCGGCAAGCACAATCGCATCTACCAGTTTTCCTCGGTAGGCGAAGACACGCCTGATCTGAAGTACAAGGGTGAAGAAACCCGTCTGGTGATCGGTGACCACAACGTCATCCGCGAAGGCGTGACGATTCACCGTGGCACCGTGCAGGACCGTTCGGAAACCACGCTGGGCGATCACAACCTGATCATGGCCTATGCGCACATCGGTCACGACAGCGTCATCGGCAACCACTGCATTCTGGTCAACAACACCGCGTTGGCCGGCCATGTGCACGTGGATGACTGGGCGATCCTCTCCGGGTTTACTCTGGTTCATCAGTATTGCCACATTGGCGCTCACAGCTTTTCCGGCATGGGCACCGCCATCGGCAAGGACGTTCCGGCGTTCGTCACCGTGTTCGGCAACCCGGCCGAAGCGCGCAGCATGAACTTCGAAGGCATGCGCCGTCGCGGTTTCAGTGAAGACGCGATCCACACCCTGCGTCGCGCTTACAAAACCGTCTATCGCCAAGGCCTCACGGTCGAACAGGCGTTGGCCGAACTGGCCGAGCCTGCTGTGCAGTTCCCGGAAGTTGCGATATTCCGTGACTCCATCCAGTCGTCAACTCGCGGCATCACTCGCTGATCATGGCCAGTTTGCGTATTGCGCTGGTGGCGGGTGAAGCTTCCGGTGATATTCTCGGCGCCGGTCTCATGCGCGCCCTCAAGGTGCAGCATCCGGCGGTCGAGTTCATCGGCGTCGGTGGTCCGTTAATGCAGGCCGAAGGCCTGACGTCCTACTTTCCCATGGAACGCTTGTCGGTCATGGGCCTGGTGGAAGTTCTCGGCCGGCTGCGCGAATTGCTCAAACGCCGCAAAGACCTGATCGCCACGCTGATCGCCGAGAAGCCGGACGTATTCATCGGTATCGATGCACCGGACTTCAATCTCAACATTGAATTGAAGCTGCGTCAGGCCGGGATCAAAACCGTGCATTACGTCAGCCCTTCGGTGTGGGCATGGCGGCAGAAGCGTGTACTGAAGATCCGCGAAGGCTGCGATCTGATGCTGACGCTGCTGCCGTTCGAAGCAAAATTTTACGAAGAGAAGGGCGTGCCAGTGCGGTTCGTCGGTCACACCTTGGCCGATACCATTCCATTGGAGGCCGATCGTGCTGCGGCCCGTGCCGAGCTGGGCTTGCCCGATGGCCCGCTGGTGGCGTTGATGCCCGGCAGCCGGGGCGGCGAAGTCTCTCGTCTGGGTGCACTGTTCCTCGACACCGCCGAACGCCTGCGCGCCATGCGCCCGGGTTTACGCTTTGTCATTCCTTGCGCCAATCCGGAACGCCGCGCGCAACTTGAAGAGCTACTCGCCGGACGTGATCTGCCGGTGACCTTGCTCGATGGCAAATCCCATCTGGCTCTGGCCGCGTGCAACGCCGTGTTGATCGCCTCCGGTACCGCCACCCTTGAAGCGCTGTTGTACAAACGACCGATGGTGGTGGCGTACCGCTTGGCGCCGCTGACGTTCTGGATTCTCAAGCGCATGGTCAAGAGCCCGTACGTGTCCCTGCCGAACCTGCTGGCCCAGCGTCTGCTGGTCCCGGAATTGTTGCAGGATGATGCCACGGTCGAAGCACTGGCGCAGACCCTGTCGCCGCTGATCGAAGGTGGCGAAGAACAAACACGCGGTTTCGACGAGATCCATCGCACGCTGCGGCTGGATGCCTCCAATCAGGCGGCGGACGCCGTCCTCAACCTGATCGGTCAGACACGATGAGCAAGACAAGCATGCAGATGGGCCTGGATTTCACTCTGGTCGCCGAAGTTGAAGAACTGGTGGCCGGTGTCGATGAAGTCGGGCGCGGCCCGTTGTGCGGGGCGGTGGTGACGGCGGCGGTGATTCTCGATCCGAACCGGCCGATCCTCGGTCTCAATGACTCGAAGAAGCTCACCGAAGCCAGGCGCGAAAAGCTCTATGACGAAATCATCGAGAAGTCCCTGAGCTGGTGCATTGCCCGCGCCGAAGTCGAAGAAATCGACGAGCTGAACATCCTCCACGCAACCATGCTGGCCATGCAACGCGCGGTGGCCGGCCTGCACATTCAGCCGAAACTGGCGATGATCGACGGCAACCGCTGCCCGCAACTGCCGATGCGCGCCGAAGCGGTGGTGCAGGGCGACGGCAAGGTGCCGGCCATCGCTGCGGCGTCGATTCTGGCCAAGGTCAGTCGCGACCGTGAAATGGCTGCCTTCGAATTGATCTACCCGGGTTATGGCATCGGTGGCCATAAAGGCTACCCGACGCCCGTTCATCTGGAAGCGTTGGCGCGTCTTGGCCCGACGCCGATTCACCGGCGCTCGTTCGCCCCGGTGCGTCTGGCTTACGAAGCGCTGGAAGGTCTGACGCAGGTTTAGTCGCAAGGCTGATGTTTTGTTTGAGGCCCGGTACAATCCGGGCCTTGTTGTCTCTATGTAACTGGACAGGATCACTATGCCGGCTTCATTCGTTCATCTACGCCTGCACACTGAATACTCCCTGGTCGACGGGCTGGTGCGGATCAAGCCGCTGGTCAAGGCGCTGACGGCCATGAACATGCCGGCGGTCGCGGTCACCGACCAGAACAACATGTGTTCTCTGGTCAAATTCTATAAAAACACCATGGGCGCGGGCATCAAGCCGATCTGCGGCGCCGACCTGTGGCTGTCGAACAAGGACCCGGACGCACCGCTGAGCCGGCTCAGCCTGTTGGTGATGAACGCCAAGGGTTATCGCAACCTCACCGAGTTGATCTCGCGCGGCTTCATCGAAGGCCAGCGTAACGGCATGATCATCGTCGAGCGTGAGTGGGTCGCTGAGGCCAACGAAGGCCTGATCATGCTGTCCGCCGCCAAAGAAGGCGAGATCGGCATGGCCATGATCGGCGGCAACCCGGCCGAAGCCGAAGCGCTGGCGCGTGAATGGATGGCGGTGTTCCCGGATCGTTTCTATCTGGAAATCCAGCGCACCAACCGTCCCAACGATGAAGAACAACTGCACGGCGCCGTGGCCCTCGCCGACAAACTGGGCGCGCCGCTGGTGGCGACCAATGATGTGCGCTTCATCAAGCAGGAAGATTTCGCCGCCCACGAAACCCGCGTGTGCATCGGTGAGGGCCGCGCCCTCGACGATCCGCGGCGCTCGAAGAATTACAGCGATCAGCAATACCTGAAAAGCGCCGAGGAAATGCTCGAGCTGTTCAGCGATATTCCTGACGCGATTGAAAACACCGTCGAGATCGCCAAGCGCTGCAACATTGAAGTGAAGCTGGGCACGCACTTTTTGCCCAACTTCCCGATTCCCGATGGCATGACCATCGACGAATATTTCCGCAAAGTCTCCTTCGACGGTCTCGAAGAACGCTTGTCGGTGCTGCTGCCCAAAGACACTACCGAAGACTACGAAGCCAAGCGTCAGGTCTATGTCGACCGCTTGAATTTCGAGCTGGATATCATTATCCAGATGGGTTTCCCCGGTTACTTCCTGATCGTGATGGACTTTATCCAGTGGGCCAAGAACAACGGCGTGCCGGTAGGTCCGGGCCGTGGGTCGGGTGCCGGTTCGTTGGTGGCTTATGTACAGAAGATCACCGACCTCGATCCGCTGGAATACGACCTGCTGTTCGAACGTTTCCTTAACCCGGAACGGGTATCGATGCCCGACTTCGACGTCGACTTCTGCATGGACGGTCGTGACCGCGTGATCGATTACGTGGCCGAGAAATACGGCCGCAACGCGGTAAGCCAGATCATCACTTTCGGTTCCATGGCCGCCAAGGCTGTGGTGCGCGACGTGGCGCGGGTACAGGGCAAGTCCTACGGCCTGGCGGATCGTCTGTCGAAGATGATTCCGTTCGAAGTCGGCATGACCCTGGAAAAAGCCTACGAGCAGGAAGAAATCCTCCGTGACTTCATCAAGGTTGATGAAGAGGCTGCGGAAATCTGGGAGATGGCGCGCAAGCTCGAAGGCGTCGTGCGTAACGTCGGTAAACATGCCGGTGGTGTGGTAATCGCGCCGACCAAGCTGACCGACTTCTCGCCGATCTATTGCGACGAGGCCGGTGACGGTCTGGTAACCCAGTTCGACAAGGACGACGTTGAAGCGGCCGGTCTGGTGAAGTTCGACTTCCTTGGTCTGCGGACCCTGACGATCATCGACTGGGCACTGAAAACCATCAACCGCGACCGCGCCAAGGTCAACGAGCCACCGCTGGATATCGCGTTTATCCCGCTGGACGACAAACCGACGTACTCGTTGTTGCAGAAAGCTGAAACCACTGCGGTGTTCCAGCTTGAATCCCGCGGCATGAAAGAGCTGATCAAAAAGCTCAAGCCCGACTGCCTGGAAGACTTGATCGCACTGGTGGCCCTGTTCCGTCCGGGCCCGCTGCAGTCCGGCATGGTGGATGACTTCATCAACCGTAAGCACGGTCGCGCCGAACTGGCGTACCCGCACTCGGATTACCAGTACGAAGGGTTGAAGCCTGTTCTGGCGCCGACTTACGGCATCATCCTGTATCAGGAACAGGTGATGCAGATTGCTCAGGTCATGGCCGGTTACACCCTCGGCGGTGCGGACATGCTCCGTCGCGCCATGGGTAAGAAGAAACCCGAGGAAATGGCCAAGCAGCGCGGCGGTTTCATTGAAGGTTGCGCGACCAACAATATCGACGCCGACCTCGCCGGTAACATTTTCGACCTGGTAGAAAAATTCGCCGGTTACGGCTTCAACAAATCCCACTCCGCCGCCTACGGCCTGGTCTCGTACCAGACTGCATGGTTGAAAGCCCACTACCCGGCACCGTTCATGGCAGCGGTACTTTCGGCGGATATGCACAACACCGACAAGGTCGTGACCTTGATCGAGGAAGTGCGCACGATGAAGCTGCGTCTCGACGCGCCGGATGTGAATACTTCGGAATTCAAGTTCACGGTGAACGACGACGGCCGTATCGTCTACGGCCTGGGCGCGATCAAAGGTGTTGGTGAAGGCCCGGTTGAGGCCATTACCGAAGCGCGTCAGGCCGGTCCGTTCAAGGATCTGTTCGACTTCTGTGCCCGTGTCGACCTCAAGCGCATCAACAAACGCACGCTCGACGGTTTGATCCGCAGCGGTGCGCTGGATCGCCTGGGGCCGTATTTCCACGACGAACAAAAAGCCTATCAGGCCAACATTGATCGCAACCGCGCGGTGCTGCTGGCCGCGATGGAGGAAGCGATCAAATCCGCCGAACAGACTGCCCGCACCCACGACAGCGGTCACGCCGACCTGTTTGGCGGTTTGTTTGTCGAGGAGGACGCCGACGTTTACGCGGTGCATCGCAAGGCCAAGGAGTTGACCCTCAAGGAGCGCCTCAAAGGTGAGAAAGACACCTTGGGCCTGTACCTGACCGGTCACCCGATCGACGAATACGAAGGCGAGATTCGGCGTTTCGCCCGTCAGCGCATCATTGATCTGAAGCCGGCCCGGGATACGCAAACCGTGGCGGGGATGATCATTGCCCTGCGCGTGATGAAGAACAAAAAAGGCGACAAGATGGGCTTCATCACCCTCGACGACCGCTCTGGTCGGATCGAGGCATCGTTGTTTGCCGATGCGTTCCATTCTGCGCAATCGCTGTTGCAGACCGATGCGATGGTGGTGGTCGAAGGCGAAGTCAGCAACGACGACTTCTCCGGTGGCCTGCGCCTGCGGGTCAAACGCGTGATGAGCATGGAAGATGCGCGCACCAACCTCGCCGAGAGCCTGCGCCTGAAACTGCAAACTCAGGACCTGAAAGGCGATCAACTACGCTGGTTGGGTGATTTGCTCAAGCGTCATCGCGGCGCGTGTCCGATCACCATGGAGTACACCAGCCCGGATGCGAAGACCTTGCTGCAGTTCGGCGAGACGTGGCGAATTGATCCGGCGGATGCCTTGATTCAGGCTCTGCGTGACCAGTTCGGGCGAGACAACGTCTTCCTCCAATACCGTTGACCGGCAAGTGCCATCATTGCGCTTGCCCGCAACCTGAATTTTTAATCTCGACCTCAGCGCGCCTCTCCCTTAAGGTAGGGCGCGAATAGACAACCGGCCGGCCCAAGCTCATTTGGGACACGACCCAAGACGGACGCCTATGAACCCGAATTTTCTAGATTTCGAACAGCCGATCGCCGACCTGCAAGCCAAGATCGAAGAGTTGCGCTTGGTCGGTAATGACAATTCGCTGAATATCGGCGATGAGATCTCCCGCCTGCAGGACAAAAGCAAAACGCTGACCGAAGACATCTTTGGCAAGCTGACCAGCTGGCAGATCGCACGCCTGGCGCGTCACCCGAAACGCCCGTACACCCTCGACTACATCGAACACATCTTCACCGAGTTCGACGAGCTGCACGGCGACCGTCACTTCTCTGATGACGCTGCCATCGTTGGCGGCATCGCCCGTCTGGAAGATCAGCCGGTGATGATCATCGGCCACCAGAAGGGCCGTGAAGTGCGCGAGAAGGTACGCCGCAACTTCGGCATGCCGCGTCCGGAAGGCTACCGCAAGGCTTGCCGCCTGATGGAAATGGCCGAGCGTTTCAAAATGCCGATCCTGACCTTCATCGACACCCCGGGCGCCTACCCTGGGATCGACGCTGAAGAGCGCAACCAGAGCGAAGCGATTGCCTGGAACCTGCGTGTGATGTCGCGCCTGAAAACCCCGATCATCGCCACCGTTATCGGTGAGGGTGGTTCCGGTGGTGCGCTGGCCATCGGTGTCTGCGATCAGTTGAACATGCTGCAATATTCGACCTACGCGGTGATCTCGCCGGAAGGTTGCGCTTCGATTCTGTGGAAAACCGCGGAAAAAGCGCCGGATGCTGCTGAGGCGATGGGCATTACCGCCGAGCGTCTGAAAGGCCTCGGCATCGTCGATAAAGTTATCGGCGAGCCTCTGGGTGGTGCGCACCGTGATCCAGCCGCTGCTGCGGCGTCGATCCGTGCCGAGCTGAGCTCGCAACTGGCGATGCTGAAGAAGTTCGATAACGAAGCGCTGTTGAAGCGCCGTTATGATCGACTGATGAGCTACGGTCTCTGATCGAACGCCGATTCAGCTGACAATGCAAAACACTGTGGGAGCGAGCTTGCTCGCGAAGGCGTTATAACAGACAACGAAAATGTTGAATGTTGAACCGCTTTCGCGAGCAAGCTCGCTCCCACATTGGTTTCGGTGAAGGTGAAAAAATGAGTCAGCTCTCGATTGATTTGCCTTCCCGGCTGTTGCTGAACCTTGAGCCTTGGCGCAATGCCGCTCATTGGCGCGTCGCGTTCTCTGGTGGTCTCGACTCCACTGTTCTGCTGCACCTGCTCGCCCATTTCGCAGAATCCGAATCCCTCCCTCCACTCAGTGCTATCCACATTCATCACGGCCTCCAGGCTGCGGCTGACGCGTGGCCGCAGCATTGCCAGTCCGTGTGCGATGCGCTGGGTGTTCCGTTGCTGATCGAACGTGTGAAGGTGCAGCCGGGTGCAAGCTTGGAGCGCGCGGCGCGGGATGCGCGTTACGCGGTGTTTAGTTCGCTGACGCAAGCCAATAATGTGTTGCTGACGGGGCAGCATCGCGATGATCAGGCTGAAACGTTGTTGTTCCGCATGTTGCGCGGGGCTGGTGTGCGTGGTTTGTCTGCAATGCCTCGGCAGCGATCAATGGGGCAGGGCACATTGATTCGTCCATTGCTCGATGTCTCCCGGTCCGAGCTGGAAGCGTATGCGCAGGCTCACCAATTAGTCTGGATCGAAGACCCATCGAATCAGGATCGGCAGTTCTCGCGCAATTACTTGCGCCATCAAGTCATGCCACTGCTGACTGAGCGCTGGCCGCAAGCGCAGGCGAGCATGGTCCGCAGCGCCGCGCATTTGCGTGAAGCCCAGGGACTGCTCGATGAGCTGGCGCAGATTGATCTGGCTGACGCCGCCACCGCGCATGAATTCGAATGGCTGGGATTGCCGTCATTGGAACTGGCACCCCTGGCTGCATTGTCTGTCGCTCGTCAACGAAATGCCCTCAGCCACTGGCTGGAACCACTGACCCGACTACCCGACACCGACCATTGGTCGGGTTGGGCGAATCTGTGCGACGCCGCCCATGACGCAGCGCCAATCTGGCGTCTGGCCGATGGCGAACTGCACCGCAGCGCCGGCCGTCTGTGGTGGCTCAGGGGTGACTGGCTGCGTACGCCAGTGATCGGCTGCGAGTGGCAGAGCCCGTCTTCAGCGCTACGCTTGGCCGATAACGGACATGTCACGTTCAGCGGGCAGACTCCCGTCGGGCCTTTGCGCATTGCCTATCGTCAGGGTGGTGAGGTCATGCATCTGGGGGATCGCGGTCACCGTGATCTCAAGCGCCTGCTCAATGAGCGCGCGGTGCCGGGCTTCGTGCGTGGCAGATTGCCGCTGCTGTTTCGCGACGATGAATTGCTCGCGGTGGCGAACCTGCCGGGACTTGATGGCTCTATGCAGGACGGCTGGAAATTGCATTGGCTGCCAACAGACGAAGATCAAGGTTTGAGCTGAAAGGAGCATTCCGGTAGACTACGCTCCCTTCTTGATACAACTTCTGTGGATTCGCCTGAATTGCAGGAGTTGCCGATTACCAAGCAGTCTTTGCTGGGCGATTCCAAAAAATGTGTAGCGAGCAACGTACCGGTGTTTCATCTGCCGGTCTGTCCCAACGCGGCGGTTTTTTTGAAAGGTGCACTGTGATTAATGCAGGTGATCGGGGGCTTCGGCCTTCCTTCGCTTTCCCCGGCGGCTCGTACCGCTTTAACGCAGACTTCTAGGGTTTTTCATGACGCGCTACATATTCGTCACGGGCGGTGTTGTTTCTTCATTGGGGAAAGGCATTGCATCGGCTTCATTGGCGGCCATCCTGGAGGCGCGGGGACTTAAGGTCACCATGCTGAAGCTGGACCCGTACATCAACGTCGACCCGGGCACCATGAGCCCGTTCCAGCACGGTGAAGTGTTCGTCACCCACGACGGCGCCGAGACCGACCTGGACCTGGGCCACTACGAGCGGTTCATCCGCACGACCATGACCCAGAACAACAACTTCACCACTGGCCGTGTCTACGAGCACGTGCTGCGCAAAGAGCGCCGTGGTGACTACCTGGGTGCAACCATCCAGGTGATCCCGCACATCACCGACGAAATCAAGCGCCGCATCATCAAGGGTGCCGGTGACGCTGACGTGGCGATGGTTGAAATCGGTGGCACCGTCGGTGACATCGAGTCGCAACCGTTCCTCGAAGCCATCCGTCAACTGCGTTTCGAAGTCGGCGCCAAGCGCGCGATGCTGATGCACCTGACGCTGGTGCCGTACATCGCCACCGCTGGCGAAACCAAGACCAAACCCACTCAGCACTCGGTAAAAGAGCTGCGTTCGATCGGCCTGCAGCCTGACGTGCTGGTGTGCCGTTCCGATCACCCGATCGACATCTCGTCGCGTCGCAAGATCGCTCAGTTCACCAACGTTGAAGAACGTGCGGTGATCGCGCTGGAAGACGCCGACACCATCTACAAGATCCCGGGCATCCTGCACTCGCAGGGTCTGGACGATTTCGTCGTCGAGCGTTTCGGTCTGCAATGCGGCAGCGCTGATCTGTCCGAGTGGGAAGCGGTGGTTGACGCCAAGCTGAACCCGGAACACGAAGTGACCATCGCCATGGTCGGCAAGTACATGGAACTGCTCGACGCCTACAAGTCGCTGATCGAAGCGATGAGTCACGCCGGCATCAGCAACCGCACCAAGGTCAATCTGCGTTACATCGATTCCGAAGACATCGAAAACCAGGGCACTGCGCTGCTCGAAGGTGTCGACGCGATTCTCGTACCGGGCGGCTTCGGTCTGCGCGGCGTGGAAGGCAAGATCACTGCCGTTCAGTACGCTCGCGAAAACAAGGTTCCGTACCTGGGTATCTGCCTGGGCATGCAAGTGGCGGTCATCGAGTTCGCTCGTAATGTCATGGGCTGGAAAGACGCCAACTCCACCGAGTTCGACCGCGCCAGCGGCCACCCGGTTGTGGGTCTGATCACCGAGTGGGAAGACGCAACCGGCGCAGTCGAAGTGCGTACCGAAAGCTCCGATCTGGGCGGCACCATGCGTCTCGGCGCTCAGGAATGCCTGCTCGAAGCCGGCTCCAAGGTGCATGATTGCTACGGCAAGGACGTGATCGTTGAACGTCACCGTCACCGTTACGAAGTGAACAACAACCTGCTGCCGCAAATCATCGAAGCCGGGCTGAAGATTTCCGGTCGCTCGGCTGACGCGGCATTGGTTGAAGTGGTTGAAGCTCCGGATCATCCATGGTTCGTCGCTTGCCAGTTCCACCCAGAGTTCACCTCGACACCACGTGATGGCCATCCGCTGTTCAGCGGTTTTGTCAAAGCAGCATTGGCTCAACACCAGAAGAAGGCGTAACCCCGATGGCACAGAAGATCATCCGCGTCGGCGACATCGAGATTGCCAACGACAAACCCATGGTGCTGTTCGGTGGCATGAATGTGCTGGAAAGCCGCGACATGGCCATGCAGGTTTGCGAGGAGTATGTGAAGGTCACCGAGAAACTCGGTATCCCTTACGTGTTCAAGGCCAGTTTCGACAAGGCCAACCGTTCTTCTGTGACCTCCTATCGTGGTCCTGGCCTGGAAGAGGGCATGCGCATCTTCCAGGACATCAAACAAGCCTTCGGCGTACCGATCATCACTGACGTCCACGAGCCTGACCAGGCCGCGGTCGTCGCTGAGGTCTGCGACATCATCCAGCTGCCGGCCTTCCTGTCGCGCCAGACCGATCTGGTCGTCGCGATGGCCAAGACCAATGCAGTGATCAACATCAAGAAAGCCCAGTTCCTCGCGCCTCAGGAAATGAAACACATCCTGAACAAGTGCGTGGAAGCGGGTAACGATCAATTGATCCTCTGCGAGCGTGGTTCGAGCTTCGGCTACAACAACCTCGTGGTCGACATGCTCGGCTTCGGCATCATGAAGCAGTTCGAGTACCCGGTTTTCTTCGACGTGACCCACGCGCTGCAAATGCCGGGTGGTCGTGCCGACTCCGCCGGCGGTCGCCGCGCACAGGTTCTGGATCTGGCCAAGGCCGGCATGAGCCAGTCGCTGGCGGGTCTGTTCCTTGAAGCACATCCGGATCCGGACAACGCCAAATGCGACGGCCCTTGTGCCTTGCGTCTGGACAAACTGGAGCCATTCCTGGCCCAGCTCAAAGCTCTGGACGAACTGGTGAAGAGTTTTCCGACGGTAGAAACCGCGTAACACTCAATTCTCCGGTAAAGTACCGCACGATTTGTCGCTCATGCCCTCGGGCATGAGCGTTATCGTCTGCAAGTCTGCCCGCTGCACACCCCTTGCCGACGGTAAAAAGATTTCCTCTAGCTGCGTCGTTTTCGTCAACTTTGGAGTGTTTACAACAATGGCAAAAATCGTCGACATCAAAGGTCGTGAAGTTCTCGACTCCCGTGGCAATCCCACCGTGGAAGCGGACGTGCTTCTCGACAACGGCATCATCGGCAGCGCGTGCGCGCCGTCCGGTGCATCCACTGGCTCGCGTGAAGCGCTCGAGCTGCGTGATGGCGACAAGAGCCGTTACCTGGGCAAGGGCGTGCTCAAAGCGGTAGCCAACATCAACGGTCCGATCCGCGATCTGCTGCTGGGCACCGACCCAAGTGACCAGAAAGCCCTGGATCACGCGATGATCAAGCTCGACGGTACCGAAAACAAAGCGACCCTGGGCGCCAACGCCATCCTCGCCGTGTCCCTGGCTGCGGCCAAGGCTGCTGCACAGGATCAGGATCTGCCGCTGTACGCACACATCGCCAACCTCAACGGCACGCCGGGTGTTTACTCGATGCCGGTACCGATGATGAACATCATCAACGGTGGCGAGCACGCCGATAACAACGTCGACATCCAGGAATTCATGGTGCAGCCGGTTGGCGCCAAGTCGTTCTCGGAAGGTCTGCGCATGGGCACCGAGATTTTCCATCACTTGAAAGCTGTGCTGAAGGCCCGTGGCCTGAGCACTGCCGTTGGCGACGAAGGCGGTTTCGCACCGAACCTGGCGTCCAACGAAGACGCGTTGAAAGTGATCTCGGAAGCTGTGGCCAATGCCGGTTACAAGCTGGGCACCGACGTGACTCTGGCTCTGGACTGCGCGGCTAGCGAATTCTACGAAGACGGCAAGTACAACCTGTCCGGCGAAGGTCAGGTGTTCACCGCTGAAGGTTTCGCTGATTACCTCAAAGGCCTGACCGAACGTTATCCGATCATCTCGATCGAAGACGGTCTGGACGAGTCCGACTGGGCTGGCTGGAAGATCCTCACTGACAAGATCGGCGAGAAGGTTCAACTGGTAGGCGACGACCTGTTCGTCACCAACACCAAGATCCTGAAAGAGGGCATCGACAAAAAGATCGCCAACTCGATCCTGATCAAGTTCAACCAGATCGGCACCCTGACCGAAACCCTGGAAGCCATCCAGATGGCCAAGGCTGCCGGTTACACCGCAGTGATCTCGCACCGTTCGGGCGAAACCGAAGATTCGACCATTGCCGACCTGGCTGTGGGTACTTCGGCTGGCCAGATCAAGACCGGTTCGCTGTGCCGTTCCGACCGCGTTTCCAAGTACAACCAACTGCTGCGTATCGAAGAGCAGTTGAATGGCAAGGCCAAGTACAACGGTCGCAGCGAATTCCGCGGCTAAGTACAAATCGATGGAAGGACACCGGATTGTGTCGAAAAAGTCGTGACAGCGATGGATTTGCCACTAATCTGATGCCTTAACAGCACAAGCCTGGGTCTTCCAGGCTTCGTGCTATCAGATGCTTCAAAGTTTTGGCGTGGCTGTCTTTTTTCACTGGATACCTGATATTCGATGCGCAGTCCTTACTGGTTGTTTCTCGTTTTGCTCTTGCTACTGGCCGGTCTGCAGTACCGCCTGTGGGTGGGCAATGGCAGTCTGGCGCAGGTCGCCGAGCTGAATCAGCAGATTGCTGATCAACACGCCGAGAACGAAGGTTTGCTGGAGCGCAACCGAGTGATGGACGCTGAAGTCAGCGAGTTGAAAAAGGGCATGGAGACCGTTGAAGAACGGGCTCGTCACGAACTGGGCATGGTCAAGGACGGCGAAACCCTTTACCAGTTGGCCCAATGATCAATTCCCTGCCGGCCTTCTGGGCCGTGATTCCTGCCGCGGGCGTCGGTGCCCGAATGGCCGCGGACCGTCCCAAGCAATATCTGCAACTGGGCGGGCGCACAATTCTCGAACACAGCCTCGGCTGTTTCCTTGATCACCCAAGCCTTAAAGGGCTGGTGGTCAGTCTTGCGGTTGATGATCCTTACTGGCCGAACCTGGCGTGCGCTGGCGACTTGCGTATTCAGCGCGTCGAGGGCGCCGCCGAGCGTTCCGGTTCGGTGCTCAATGCCTTGCTGCACTTGCACGCGCAGGGTGCCGATGATGAAGATTGGGTGCTGGTGCACGATGCGGCACGACCGAATCTGAGTCGCGAAGATCTCGACAAGTTACTCGATGAGCTGGCGGATGATCCGGTCGGCGGTTTGCTCGCCGTCCCTGCGCGCGACACGTTGAAGCGGGTCGATAAGCATGGTCGTGTGATTGAAACCGTGGATCGTAGTGTGATCTGGCAAGCCTATACGCCGCAGATGTTTCGCCTCGGCGCGTTGCATCGGGCGTTGGCGGACAGCCTCGTTGCTGATGCCGTGATTACCGATGAAGCATCAGCGATGGAGTGGGCCGGTCTCAAGCCGCGACTGATTGAAGGGCGGGCGGATAACCTCAAGGTGACCCGGCCGGAAGATCTGGAATGGTTGCGCCAGCGTTGGGCGAATCGCCGCTGAATTTTTGTGGTGCCTGTTGAATCGCCATCGCGAGCAGGCAACGCAACACTCATACCTTATACTCCGGCTTTTCAGCCAACCCCTCCTTGAGAAAGTCCACCAACTTGCGCACCTTCGGCGACAAATGCCGCTGCTGCGGGTACAACGCCCACACCGCCGTATTCGGCGGCTGATGCGCTTCCAGCAAGGAAATCAAAGCACCGCTGTGCAGATGCTCCAGCACGTAATAATCCGGCAACTGACACAACCCCACTCCCTGCAACGCCGCATCCAGCACCGCTTGCCCACTGTTGCAGCGCCAGTTGCCCTGCACGCGCTGGGAAAACTCGCGCCCGTTTTGCTCAAGCTGCCAGATGTCCGAGCTGCCGATCAGGCAATTGTGCCGACTCAATTCCGACAGACTGTGTGGGCGGCCGTACCGCTCAACGTAGGACGGTGACGCGCAGAGATACATTCGCCGTGGCGCCAAGCGTGTCGCGACCAACCGCGAGTCCTGCAAACGTCCCAGACGAATCGCCAGATCCAGCCCTTCATGCACCAGATCGAGCTGGCGATTGCTCAGTTCGATATCGATGCGCAGCTGCGGATACAGCCCCATGAAACGCGTGACCAGCGGCACGATAAAGCGCTCGCCGTACGCGACGGCACAGGTCATGCGCAACATGCCTTTTGGTTCGCTGGTCAGATCGCCAACCGCACGCAGTGCTTCCTCACGACCATCCTGCAAGCGTTGGCAATGTTGCAGGAATGTCTGTCCGGCCTCAGTCAGCGTCACCCGGCGGGTGCTTCGATAGAGCAGGCGCGTCTGTAAACGCTCCTCCAACCGTACGATTTGTCGACTGACGTGCGAGGACGAAACCCCAAGACGTTCGGCAGCGGCAGTGAACTGGCTGCATTCAGCGACGGCAACGAACTCGTCGATGCCTTCCCAGCGGTTTTCGGACATCAGGATTATCCCTGTGTGGCAATAATGTTTTGCTTTTGTCCGGATTATTCATCGTAAAGCTATGTATTACACTCCTTGTCTGGTTTTTTATTCAATGCATTCACTGGAGAGTCAGCATGATCAAGTCGCGCGCCGCCGTTGCCTTCGAGGCCAAGAAGCCGCTGGAAATCGTAGAAGTCGACGTCGCCATGCCCAAGGCCGGTGAAGTCCTGCTGCGCGTAGTCGCTTCCGGGGTTTGCCATACGGATGCCTACACCCTGTCCGGTGCTGATCCGGAAGGCATCTTCCCGTCGATCCTCGGCCACGAAGGTGGCGCCATCGTTGAAGCCATCGGCGAAGGCGTGACTTCGGTCGCCGTAGGCGATCACGTTATTCCGCTGTACACCCCGGAATGCGGCCAGTGCAAATTCTGCAAGTCGGGCAAGACCAACCTGTGTCAGGCAATTCGCGCGACTCAGGGCAAAGGCTTGATGCCGGACGGCACTTCGCGCTTTTCCTACAAGGGCGAAACGATTTTCCACTACATGGGTACGTCGACGTTCTCGGAATACACCGTGTTGCCGGAAATCTCCGTGGCCAAGATCTCCAAAGACGCGCCACTGGAAAAAGTCTGCCTGCTGGGCTGCGGCGTCACCACCGGTATTGGCGCGGTGCTCAACACCGCCAAGGTCAAACCCGGTGACACCGTGGCCATCTTCGGTCTGGGTGGCATTGGCCTGTCAGCGGTGATCGGCGCGGTGAAAGCCAAGGCTGCGCGCATCATCGCCATCGACATCAATCCGGCCAAGTTCGAGATCGCCAAACAACTGGGCGCAACCGACTGCGTGAACCCGAAAGATTTCGATCGTCCGATTCAGGAAGTGATCGTCGACATGACCGATGGCGGCGTCGACTTCTCCTTCGAATGCATCGGCAATGTGCAACTGATGCGCGCCGCCCTTGAGTGCTGCCACAAAGGTTGGGGCGAGTCGGTGATTATCGGCGTTGCCGGTGCCGGTCAGGAAATCTCCACCCGTCCATTCCAGTTGGTCACCGGTCGCGTCTGGCGCGGTTCGGCGTTCGGCGGCGTGCGCGGTCGTACCGAGTTGCCAAGCTACGTCGACATGGCGCAAAGCGGCGAGATCCCGCTGGATACTTTCATCACCCACACCATGGGCCTGGAAGACATCAACAAGGCCTTCGACCTGATGCACGAAGGCAAGAGCATCCGTACCGTCATTCATTTCTAAAAGCAGCCCAAGTTACGAGCTTCAAGCTGCAAGTCAGGCCGCTTTTGCCTTTGCTTGCAGCTCGAAGCTTGCCACTTGCAGCTGGGAGAACCCCCATGAGTCTGGAAAACATCTCCTGTCAGAAAAGTTTCGGCGGTTGGCACAAGCGCTATCGCCATCGCTCCGACGTGCTCGGTTGCGACATGGTGTTTGCCGTGTACCTGCCGCCGCAAGCAGAGCAGGGTGGCAAGCTGCCGGTGCTGTACTGGCTGTCAGGCCTGACCTGCACCGATGAAAACTTCATGCAGAAGGCTGGCGCGATGCGCATGGCCGCCGAACTGGGTCTGATCATCGTTGCGCCGGACACCAGCCCGCGTGGTCCGGATGTGCCGGGCGATCCGGATGGCGCCTGGGATTTCGGTCTCGGCGCCGGGTTCTATCTGAATGCCACGCAAGAACCTTGGTCGCGCCACTATCGGATGCATGACTATGTCGTGCAGGAATTGCCGTCACTGGTTGAAGCGCATTTCCCAGCGTCAGACAAACGCAGCATCAGCGGACACTCCATGGGTGGCCACGGTGCTTTGGTGTGCGCGTTGCGCAATCCTGGGCGTTACCAATCGGTGTCGGCTTTTTCGCCGATCAACAACCCGATGGATTGTCCGTGGGGCCAAAAGGCGTTCTCCCGCTACTTGGGCGAAGACCGTTCGAAGTGGAAAGAGTGGGATGCCTGCGCGCTGATCGCCGAAGCGGATGAAAAATTGCCGCTGCTGGTTGATCAAGGTGATCGCGACGACTTCCTCGAAAATCAGCTCAAACCCGAAGCCCTGCAACAAGCGGCAAAACAAGCGGGCCATCCGCTGACATTGCGTCTGCAACCGGGCTACGACCACAGCTATTTCTTCATCTCAAGCTTTATAGACGACCACTTGCAGCATCACGCACGCGCCCTGCGCGGTTAATGCAGGTAGAATCACGCCCTGACAAAAATCGGGGCGTTTTTTTTATGCGTATTGGCCACGGCTATGATGTGCACCGTTTCGCTGAAGGCGATTTCATTACTCTGGGCGGCGTGCGCATTGCACACAGCTTCGGGCTGCTCGCTCATTCCGACGGTGACGTCCTGCTGCACGCCTTGAGCGATGCCTTGCTCGGCGCTGCGGCGCTGGGTGATATCGGCAAACACTTCCCGGACACCGACCCGCAATTCAAGGGCGCCGACAGCCGTGCGCTGCTGCGTCATGTGGTCGCGTTGATCCATGCCAAAGGCTGGAAAGTCGGCAACGTCGATAACACCATCGTTGCCCAGGCGCCGAAAATGGCCCCGCATATCGAATCGATGCGCGCGTTGATCGCGGCGGATCTACAAGTTGAGTTGGATCAAGTGAACGTGAAAGCTACCACCACCGAAAAGCTCGGCTTTGTCGGTCGCGAAGAAGGCATTGCCGTGCACTCCGTTGCCTTGTTGCTGCGCGCATGAATGAACTGCAATTGCTCGGCCCGCGGGCCTATGGCGAACCTCTCGGCACTGCGGTACTGAAAGCCATCGCTGAAGATTTTCAGGTGGATGAAGTCCTCGACATCCCGTTCAGCGGCGACGGCGAGCACCTGTGGATCTGGGTGGAAAAACGCGGCCTCAACACTGAAGAGGCCGCACGGCGTATCGCCAAGGCAGCCGGGGTGCCGTTGCGCACCGTCAGCTACGCCGGTCTCAAGGATCGTCAGGCGCTGACCCGCCAGTGGTTCAGCGTGCAATTGCCGGGCAAGGCAGATCCGGATCTTTCGGCGGCGGAAAACGACACGCTGAAGGTTCTCAAGACCAGCCGCCATAAACGCAAACTGCAACGCGGCGCGCATTCGGCCAACGGTTTCACGCTGCGCCTGACCCAATTCGCCGGCGACAAAGCTGCAATCGAAGAGCGTCTGCAACTGATCGCCAAACAAGGCATCCCCAATTATTTCGGCGCCCAGCGTTTCGGTCATGACGGCGGCAACGTCGTTGATGCGCGTGCGTGGGCCGCACGCAAAGCTTTGCCGGAGCAACGTAATGTGCGTTCGCGCTTGCTCTCGACCGCGCGCAGCTTCCTGTTCAACAAGGTGCTCGCCGCCCGGGTTGCCGATGGTACCTGGCAAAAAGCCCAGGTCGGCGATCTGCTGGCCTTCACCGACAGTCGCAGTTTTTTTCCGGCCGGTGAGGCCGAGTGCAGCGACCCGCGTCTGGCGATTCTTGACCTGCATCCGACCGGTCCGCAGTGGGGTGAAGGTGACTCGCCGACCGCAGGCGCTGTCCATGATCTGGAGCAGGGGATCGCCGCACGCGAGGCGGAGCTGCGCGATTGGTTGGTTCATGCCGGCATGAGCCACGAACGTCGCATCCTGCGGCTGCCCATTGGCGGGTTGACGTGGCATTATCCCCAGCCTGACATTCTGCAACTGGAATTCGTCCTCCCGGCCGGATGCTTCGCCACCGTATTGGTGCGCGAACTCGTTGATCTGGTGCCGGTGGGGCAGACGGACAGCCCATGCGTATTCTGATTTCTAACGACGATGGGGTAACCGCACCCGGTCTCGCCGCGCTTTATGCTGCGCTGGCGGATTACACCGAGTGCGTGGTTATCGCCCCGGAGCAGGACAAGAGCGGCGCCAGCAGTTCGCTGACGCTCGACCGTCCGCTGCACCCGCAATACCTGGCCAACGGCTTTATCAGCCTCAATGGCACGCCGACCGATTGCGTTCATCTGGGCCTCAACGGCTTGCTTGAGCGTGAAGCGGACATGGTGGTGTCCGGGATCAATCTCGGCGCCAACCTGGGCGATGATGTGCTGTATTCCGGGACAGTGGCGGCCGCCCTTGAGGGACGGTTTCTCGAGCGCCCGTCGTTCGCTTTTTCGCTGGTCTCGCGTCAGGTGGATAATCTGCCGACAGCGGCATACTTTGCGCGCAAACTGGTCGAGGCCCACGCCGGGCTGGATCTGCCGCCGCGCACGGTGCTCAACGTGAACATTCCCAATCTGCCGATCGACCGTATTCGCGGTATTCAGTTGACCCGCCTCGGCCACCGCGCCAGAGCGGCAGCGCCGATGAAAGTGGTCGATCCGCGTGGCAAGGCCGGTTACTGGATTGCTGCAGCCGGCGACGCCGAAGACGGCGGCCCGGGCACGGACTTCCATGCGGTGATGCAGGGCTACGTTTCCATCACCCCGTTGCAGCTCGATCGCACCTTTAACGATGCGTTCAGAAGTCTCGATGGCTGGCTGGAGGGACTGCGCTGATGGCCCGTGAACACGAAGACAGGCTGCGCAGCGGTATCGGCATGACGTCTCAGCGCACCCGTGAGCGTCTGATCCAGCGCCTCTACGAAGAAGGTGTGTCCAACGCCAAGGTGCTGGAAGTGATTCGGCGTACACCGCGTCACCTGTTCGTCGATGAAGCGCTTGCCCATCGCGCTTACGAAGACACGGCGCTGCCGATCGGCAATAACCAGACGATTTCCCAGCCTTATATGGTGGCACGCATGAGCGAGCTGCTGTTGGAGGCTGGGCCGCTGGATAAGGTGCTGGAGATCGGCACCGGCTCCGGTTACCAGACAGCCGTGTTGTCGCAACTGGTCGAGCGAGTGTTCTCGGTCGAGCGGATCAAGGTGCTGCAGGATCGCGCCAAGGAACGCCTGGTCGAGTTGAATCTGCGCAACGTGGTGTTTCGTTGGGGGGATGGCTGGGAAGGCTGGCCGGCGCTGGCACCCTACAACGGCATTATCGTGACCGCCGTGGCCACGGATGTACCGCAAGCCTTGCTTGATCAGTTGGCTCCGGGCGGGCGCATGGTGATTCCGGTCGGCTCTGGAGAGGTGCAGCAATTGATGCTGATCGTGCGTGAAGAAAACGGCTTCTCCCGCCATGTTTTGGGTGCAGTGCGTTTCGTGCCTTTGCTCAACGGGCCGCTGGCCTGAGCATTTGTTCAAGGGTGCTGAATTCCTTTCGTTCGCTTGTGTCTTACATCGGCGGTGATGGTTTAAACGCAGCAGACTGTCCACTTGCAAACGTGTGCGCGAAGCGATTTCGCTTCATTAAAGGTAAAGCCGATCCGGCCCGTTATACTGGCGACACCTCATGCCGGAATTCGGCATTTCACATTTTTCAGCCACCACAAAGGGAGCGGCGGGTGAGTCTCACAGTCATTGCGCAGCGTATGGGTAACACGAGCTTTCAGCGCCTGGTGACTGGCCTTGTCTTGAGCACCTTGCTGGTCGGTTGCTCCAGCACCAAATCGAGCAATGTCCGGGTAGTTGATCGCAACAACGCGGTGGCCCAGCGTCCTACCGTGACAACCGGACAATATGTAGTCCGTCCCGGCGATACGATGTTTTCGATCGCGTTTCGCTATGGTTGGGACTACAAAGCCCTCGCGGCCCGGAACAATATTCCTACGCCGTATACGATCCATCCAGGTCAGACAATTCGCTTCGATGGCCGTACCGGTTCAACGCCGACGGCGGTGGTGAGCAACAGCAGTTCTTCGCCTTCTTCGTCGAGCAAAACCACGGTAATCCGGCGCCAGGCAAATGGCACGACGACCACTACAACCACCGGTTCTACGGGGGCTGTACCGTCCGTCGCGAACAAACCGGCACCTGCGCCACTGCCTCCGGCAGGCCCGGCCCCGACCGGCTGGGGGTGGCCATCTAATGGCATTCTGATTGGAAAATTCTCTTCAAACGGTAGTTTGAATAAAGGAATTGATATCGCCGGGGATTTGGGACAGCCTGTTTTAGCTGCGTCTGATGGGACGGTGGTATACGCCGGGAGTGGCTTAAGGGGCTACGGCGAATTAGTCATCATCAAACACAGCGAAACCTACGTCAGTGCCTACGGCCATAACCGCAGGCTGTTGGTTCGGGAGGGACAGCAGGTCAAGGTCGGACAGACAATTGCCGAAATGGGGTCAACGGGTACGGACCGGGTGAAACTGCATTTTGAGATTCGCCGCCAAGGTAAACCTGTAGATCCGCTGCAGTTCCTGCCAAGACGTTGATTTGTAAGCCAGCCTGTTCCGTCGCGTAGAGGGGACAGGCTCCAGCGCTGCCAAGGATAAAGGCGTCGCTTGAGCTTGGGGTCGAACTCACCAAAGGACTATAACAATGGCTCTCAGTAAAGAAGTGCCGGAGTTTGACATCGACGATGAGGTTCTCCTTATGGAGACCGGCATCGATTCGGAATCTTCGATGTCGAATGATGAAGGGGCTGCTCCACCTTCCGTTCGTTCCAAATCCAAACACTCCGCTTCACTTAAACAACATAAGTACATCGACTACACGCGGGCACTTGATGCCACGCAGTTGTATCTCAACGAAATCGGCTTTTCCCCATTGCTCTCCCCGGAGGAAGAAGTTCATTTTGCGCGACTGTCGCAAAGTGGCGATCCGGCCGGGCGCAAGCGCATGATTGAAAGTAACCTGCGGCTGGTGGTCAAAATCGCCCGGCGTTACGTCAATCGGGGGCTGTCGCTGCTGGATCTGATCGAAGAGGGCAACCTCGGACTGATCCGCGCGGTGGAAAAGTTCGATCCCGAGCGCGGCTTCCGCTTCTCGACCTACGCGACCTGGTGGATTCGTCAGACCATCGAGCGCGCGATCATGAATCAGACCCGGACCATCCGGTTGCCGATCCATGTGGTCAAGGAACTCAACGTGTACCTGCGGGCTGCACGGGAGCTGACGCAAAAGCTCGACCACGAACCTTCACCCGAAGAAATCGCCAACCTGCTGGAAAAACCGGTGGGCGAGGTCAAGCGCATGCTGGGCCTGAATGAACGGGTTTCTTCGGTCGACGTCTCGCTGGGTCCGGATTCGGATAAAACCCTGCTGGACACCCTTACCGATGATCGTCCGACCGATCCATGCGAACTGCTGCAGGATGACGACCTGTCGCAGAGCATCGATCAATGGCTGTCGGAGCTGACCGACAAGCAGCGCGAGGTGGTTGTGCGTCGCTTCGGCCTGCGCGGTCACGAGAGCAGCACGCTGGAAGACGTAGGCCTGGAGATCGGTCTGACCCGGGAACGGGTACGGCAGATCCAGGTAGAAGGCCTCAAACGCCTTCGTGAAATCCTCGAGAAGAATGGCCTGTCGAGCGAGTCGCTGTTTCAGTAAGCGCCTCACACGCCCGCCCGCAAAAAGCCCCGACTGGTTCGGGGCTTTTTGTTGACCCGGATTTGTTGGCTATCCCACATCCCTGTTTATTGCCGGACGTACGGTTGGCAATTCCATCGTTTGTAGTCTCGCGGTGTAAGCCTTGGCTTACTCTTTCGTAAGTGTTCACTATTTTTACAGTACGGTAGACGTCGATCGCTTTCGGCGTAAGCATTTAACTTGTTGATTTGTATATTTATTTTTTAATGTGAAGTGCTTATTACAGCTGTTTTTGGTCCCTGGAGCCGATTGCTCTTGGCAGGGAACTCTTTAGTATCTGGGTTGTGTCGACGGACAGACACGCCCTTCAAGGATGAGGGGAATGGACATCGCAGGACGCGATTCATCAGGACGATGAAAAGGAATACAGGGAATAGGGAAAAAATGTGGGCGGGTCATACCGCCCCTTTTTTTTGCCTGCAAAAAAGCAAAAAGGCCCGCAAGGGGCCTTTTCATTCGAGCGCGGGGCAGATCAGCGTTCGAGGTCTTTGATCTTGCCTTTGACGCCATCCCACTCTTCGGCATCCGGCAGCGATTCTTTCTTCTCGGTGATGTTTGGCCAGATTTCAGCCAGCTCAACGTTGAGTTGAATGAACTCCTGCATCTCTTCCGGAACTTCGTCCTCGGAGAAGATGGCTACAGCCGGGCATTCCGGTTCGCACAGGGCGCAGTCGATGCACTCATCCGGGTGAATCACCAGGAAATTCGGGCCTTCGTAAAAGCAGTCCACCGGACAGACTTCTACGCAGTCGGTGTACTTGCACTTGATGCAGTTGTCGGTGACGACGAAGGTCATTTCTAATTTTCTCCTCAGGCGGCGGCAGCGTTGCCCCTTCACGGTTGGGGTCGCCAGGTTCGGGAGCGATACCTGCTGGCCAGGCTATTAGCCAGCAGCATCCCAAACCGCGCGAGATTCTAACAGCTTGAAGCCGTTTGCGTTATATCCGCTTCTTCAGTGCTTATATCCGGTTCTTCAGTGCATAGAGCATTTCGAGCGCACGACGCGGAGTCAGGTCATCCAGATCCAGTTTAGCCAGCTCATCGAGTACCGGATGCGGCAGGCTGGCGAACATGTCGCTTTGCTGTGGCGTCGCCGGTTTGCCCTTGGCCGCAGGTTTCGGCGCTTCATGCGGCAAAGCGGTTTCTTCCAGTCGGCTCAGGTGCTCGCGGGCACGCACGATCACTTCGCTCGGCACACCGGCCAATTGCGCCACTGCCAGGCCATAGCTCTGGCTGGCCGGGCCGGGCAGCACGTGGTGCAGGAACACGATGCGTTCGTTGTGCTCGGTGGCGTTCAAGTGGACGTTGGCCACCAATGGCTCGGCTTCGGGCAACACGGTCAGTTCGAAGTAGTGCGTAGCGAACAGCGTATAGGCGCGCAAATGAGCCAGACGCTCCGCCGCCGCCCATGCCAGCGACAGCCCGTCGAAGGTGCTGGTGCCACGGCCAACTTCGTCCATCAACACCAGGCTGCGCTCGGTGGCGTTGTGCAGGATGTTGGCGGTTTCGCTCATTTCGACCATAAAGGTCGAACGGCCGCCCGCGAGGTCATCGCTGGAGCCAATGCGGGTGAAGATACGGTCCACAAGCGACAGTTCGCAACTGGCCGCCGGTACGAAGCTGCCGATATGCGCCAGCAGCACGATCAGTGCGGTTTGGCGCATGTAGGTGGATTTACCACCCATGTTCGGACCGGTGATCACCAGCATGCGCGTGTTGTCATCGAGGCTCAGGTCGTTGGCCACGAACGGCGTGGTCAGCACTTGCTCGACCACCGGGTGACGACCCTGGGTGATACGCATGCACGGCTCGCTGACGAAGCGCGGGCAGTTCAGGTCGAGGTTCAGCGCACGCTCGGCGAGGTTGCTCAACACGTCGAGTTCGGCCAGCGCACCGGCGGTGTCCTGCAGCGGTGGCAACTGGCTGATCAGGTCTTCCAGCAGCGCTTCGTAGAGCATCTTCTCGCGCGCCAAGGCACGGCTCTTGGCAGAGAGGGCCTTGTCTTCGAACTCTTTCAGCTCAGGCGTGATGAAGCGTTCGGCGCCTTTCAGCGTCTGGCGGCGGATGTAATCCGCTGGCGCCGATTCAGCCTGCTTGCTCGGCAGCTCGATGAAGTAGCCGTGAATGCGGTTGTAGCCGACTTTCAGATGGCTCAGACCGGTACGGGCCTTCTCGCGGGCTTCGAGATCGATGAGGAACTGGCCGGCGTTCTCGCTCAGCGATTGCAGCTCGTCGAGTTCACTGTCGTAACCGGTTTTCAACACGCCGCCGTCACGGATCACCGCTGGCGGGTTGTCGATGATGGCTTTTTCCAGCAACGCCGCCAATTCCGGGTAAGTGCTGGTGGTGGTCGCCAGACCTTGCAGGTGCGGCGCTTCCAGATCGGTCATTGCCACTTGCAGTTCAGGCAATGCGCCAAGGGCGTCGCGCAGCCGTGCAAGGTCACGAGGACGCGCGTTGCGCAGGCCGATCCGCGCGAGAATTCGCTCAATGTCGCCGATTTCCTTGAGCTGCGGTTGCAGCTTTTCGAAACGATAGCGATCGAGCAGGCAAGTGATTGAGGTCTGGCGCGCCAGCAATACCGTCAGATCACGCAACGGGCGATTCAGCCAGCGAGTCAGCAAACGGCTGCCCATAGCGGTCTGGCAGCGATCGACCACCGATTGCAGGGTGTTGTCGCGGCCACCGGCCAGGTTGGTGTCCAGTTCCAGGTTGCGGCGGCTGGCGCCGTCCAGCACTACGGTGTCGTCGAGGCGTTCATGGCGCAGGCTGCGCAGGTGGGGCAGGGCGGTGCGCTGGGTTTCCTTGGCGTACGCCAACAGGCAACCGGCAGCGCCGATGGCCAGGGTCAGGTTCTCGCAACCAAAGCCCTTCAGGTCTTGCGTGGAGAACTGCTGGCAAAGGCTTTTCAGTGCTGAATCACGCTCAAAATCCCACGGCGCACGACGACTGACGCCACGGCGTTTTTCCGCTGGCAGATCCCTTGGCCAGTCATCCGGGATCAGCAATTCAACCGGATTGATCCGCTCCAGTTCCGCCAGCAGGTTCTCCCAGCCTTTGATTTCCGACACGCTGAAACTGCCGCTGGTGATGTCCAGCACGGCCAGACCGAACAGACGCTCATCACCCAGCAGCGCAGCGATCAAGTTGTCGCGGCGCTCGTCTAGCAGCGCCTCATCACTGACCGTACCCGGCGTGAGGATGCGCACGACCTGACGCTCAACCGGGCCTTTGCTGGTCGCCGGGTCACCAACCTGCTCGCAGATCACCACCGATTCGCCAAGCTTGACCAGTTTCGCCAGATAGCCTTCCGCCGCGTGGTAAGGAATGCCACACATCGGAATCGCCTGCCCAGCCGACTGTCCGCGCGCGGTCAGAGTGATGTCGAGCAACTTGGCCGCCTTCTTCGCGTCTTCGTAGAAGATCTCGTAGAAGTCGCCCATGCGGTAGAACATCAACTGGTCCGGGTGCTGATTCTTCAGGCGCCAGTACTGCTGCATCATTGGAGTGTGGTTTGAAAGATCGGTCATACGTGGGATTCAGCTCTGCCTGTATATTTGACAACTCACATCTGCCTAATACTACAGGGATTTTTTCGGCATTGTTGGCAGCAGGCCAATGCTGACTTTGGGCCGACGGAGTTTAGATCGTGTCATTGTGGCGTCAGGATGCTTGCAGAGCTTCTGCGCGTTGTAACCAGCGGCTCGTCTGTAGTCCTTGCTGTAAACGCACGATATCTACTTACGGGCAGAATACAGGGTGCAAGCATGTCGATGAGGCACACCAATACAGCATATGTCGCGTTGATACCTTCGAGTGGTAGGTTTTAAACTCACGCTTAGGTATTTCAGCCGCCTGCGAAAGAGGTGGTTTTCGTATTAATTGGTGGTGTTCAAATCGCCGGGATCCGGATGTTTCAAGGAAGCGTGAATGCATTTGCTGAAAGGCGTGGGACCTTTCAGCAGTAGAGTGATTTGCTGGATATATGAATGGTGCAATGCTCTGTCTTCAATTGGTTGAAGAGGGCGTTATATTTTTGGTCTTTTATTGAGAAAGTCAGATATCGTCTTAGGCTCGCTGTATCTGAAGCCAAGAAGTTTTTTTTCTTCTTCCGACAGTTGGTCTGGATCGACATTGTCAGGTAAGTTTATTTGCTGCTTGAAAAAAGGAATTGTGTATACGTGGTTGACGCCTCGTCGTGCGACATTTGTTGAGTTGAAACCTCCGGCATGAAAAAGCATGCAGTCCAAAACAATCAAATCGCCAGCATTTGCTTCCACTTGTATCGCATTTTTCTTTATGTAGTCCAGTGAAGGGAATTTACTGGATTTGTGCGATGCCGGTAGAACAAATGTCGCGCCGTTAGCCTTTGTAAAGTTGTCGACACAAAATATTGCATTGATTGCAATCGGACTGCTTGATGTGAAGTGTTGATAAGGCAGATCTCTGTGCCATGCACCTTGGTTATAGTTTTTTTGTGGTGGATTTATAATGCTGTTTTGCTGGTTTAATATGACTTGGCCAAGTATTAGTTTTCCCACGAGAGACAGAAGTTTCTCGTTTGTTGCAATCTGCATGAATGACTTTGGGCCGTGAGTTAACGGTGCGCGCACGGTGTTTAATTCATCGATAGATGCTAACGTGTCCAATCCATATTTTTCGATGTACTGAGTGTGATTCGAGTCAAAGTCCATTTGGAAACTGGTGAGTGCGTCAGCACTAATCCCTGAAGGGATAACGGCATACCCCAAAGAGCGCACTTGTTCCGCAGCCAAGTCAAGAAAGTTGTCTGCGGATTCTTTAAGCAGGATCCCATAGCTTTGCGTGGGTATGTGGCTATGCATTTTCGGTCCCTGATTTGTGAATGGACTTTATGATGGTATAAGGTCGCTGCTTTATTTCCATGAATATTTTTGATATGTAGATTCCCTGAATGCCAAGGAAGAATATAATAAAACCGGAAAAAAGCCAGATCGAGGCAACTATTGAAGTGTAACCACTGGGAACTGTCGAGTGTGTCAGGTACTGGAGTGTCAATAAAAGTATGAACGCCAGCGCTGTCATCGAGATGATGAGTCCTGAGTAAAAAGTGAATACCAGAGGGGCACTGCTGAATGCAGTCACCGCGTTAACCAAATGACTGATTTTTCTTCGAAGTGAATAGGTTGTGGGGCTTGTGGCGTGTTTTGTTATTTCAATCGGCGATTGTTTGAATCCGGTAATCACCCAGATTCCACCAATATTCAGTTCGCGTTCTTTATGCATAAGCAGCGCATCGACATATCGACGTGACATTAGGCGTGCTGTAACTATATTGTCTGGCTGATCTATGCCTGTGAGCGCTCTGAACAATCGATAGAATAGGTTGCCAGAAATTTTTTCAACTAGACCGCCTTTTCGGTTGCCTTGTGTTCCGTAAACGACGTCCAGGTCACTGTCGCTGTGAATGGCTTCAGCAAATGTGCTGAGCCATTCAGGCTCCTCTTCCAAGTCGCTGTCAACTAAAAATACATGTTCACCACTTGAGTGTGCTAGACCCGTCATCATTGCTTTGTGGTGTCCGAAGTTTCGCGATAAATCGATTACGGTGACGTGCTTGTCTATTTTTGCTATTTCTATAGCAATTTTTACGCTGTCATCAGGGGAGCCGTCATTTACAAAGATTATTTCGTAACTGGTTCCAGCGTACTTCTCCGCCGTTATCTTTGATCTTCGGTAAAACTCATCAATGTATTCTTCTGATTGATACAAAGTTGATACTATTGAGAGCTTCATTTTGTGGAATACTCGAAATGGAAAAAATCTTGGGCACGGAGCATTCTCGAAGTATACCGGCGTAGCTTGGGTGGGCCATAGCTTGATTAAGATTTTGCCCGATTGAGCCAATGACTCCACCACTCCATCTGGACGAGGTGTGCGAGTGGTGAGAAGCTTGGCATCCGCACTGGAGACCCTCATGGACGTTTTACCACCCGGCTCGATTCTGCAATTGATGTACCTCAAAGAACGGTTATCTGGGTTGAAGCCAGGAAAATTCATTGAGATTGGCGCAGGCGCAGGCCATGTCTCTCATCTACTTCTGTCACTTGGGTGGCACGGCAGAGCTTATGACTTGTCCACGACAACGGCAGAGACGTTGCGTAGACGTTTCGCTGACCAAATTGCCGGTGGCAGTTACGATGTTGTCGTGGGTGATTGGTTGATGTCACCGACCGAGCCATGTGACCTCGTGATTTCATGCATGGTCATGGAGCACTTCGATGATGAGGGACAGCGTTCTTTTATATGCCACGGTCGTAATTGTCTCACTGCGGATGGGACACTGATTGCTATCGTTCCGGGTTCTCCTGCCCATTGGGGGATTGAGGACGAAATAGCTGGTCACTACCGACGATACAGTCGGGAGGCGGCGGTTAGCGTCTTCGGTAAAGAAGGCATGGATGTTGTTCACATTGCCGGGCTAACGTATCCGGTCTCTAATATCTTGTTTCCCCTGTCAAACTACATTGTGAAACGCAGTGAATCCCGAAAGCTCTCGCTGAGCATGGTTGATCGGACCAAACAGTCTGGTATCCGTGGTGTTCCCATGAAAACCACCTTTCCCAAGTTCCTCGGCTTGCTTTTGAATGAAAAGGTAATGTACCCGCTGCACATTATTCAAAAAGCCTTCGGGCAATCTGAAAGGGCAATGGTCTTGTATTGCGAGACTAAGCGCTCACGGGTCTAACATGAGCCTGCCCCGTGTTTTCGTGCTTCGAGGTGGTGACGCACTGACCACCGCAGGCCCCTGCATAACGGTGGATAAACGCCATGTGCAATAAAAATGTGATTTATGCACTATTTATGCAATTCAGCATTTGTCTTCGTTAAAAACTTCAAGCACTATGCGCGTTATGCAAAAACGCAACGTAGCCTCCGTCTTAAGAGCACTGCTCGACCAGCACGGGATCTCCCCCACGGAGCTCCACCGTCGCACCGGCGTGCCTCAATCCACTCTCTCGCGGATTCTCAGCGGGAAGATCGTCGATCCCTCGGATAAACATATCTCGAAGATCGCCGAGTACTTCGCCGTGAGCACCGATCAATTACGCGGGCGCGCGGATGTCGCGTCGTCGGCCGGTGCCGTGCGTGATGACGTGCACGCGGAACTCAAGGACATAATGCTGTGGGACGACGATACGCCTGTCGATGATGACGAAGTATCGGTGCCGTTCCTTCGCGAGGTTGAATTGGCTGCTGGATCAGGAAGATTCGTCATCGAAGAGAGCGAGCGCTCTAGCCTGCGCTTCGGCAAGCGCAGCCTGCGTCATAACGGTGTGCAGTTCGACCAGGCCAAATGCGTGACGGTGCGCGGCAACAGCATGTTGCCGGTGTTGCGTGATGGCGCCACCGTCGGCGTCAACGCCGGCAAGTGCGGCATCGGCGACATCATTGATGGCGACCTGTACGCAATCAATCACAATGGCCAGTTGCGTGTGAAGCAACTCTACCGCTTGCCTACCGGCATTCGTCTGCGCAGCTTCAATCGCGATGAACACCCGGACGAGGACTACAGCTTCCAGGAAATCCAGGAAGAGCAGATCGTCATTCTCGGTCACGTCTTCTGGTGGGGCATGTACGCCCGCTAACCCGACCCTTTTCAGATAAACCCGTCCATTGGCGGGTTTTTTTTCGCCTTGATGAAACCGACAAACCCTTGAGCTGCGGGGCTTTCATGCATCTGCGCATTTCTAATGCATAAATAAATGCATTTACGCATTGACTGGATATGCATACATGCATATCCTTGCCACCAAGCCGCTCGACAAAGCGGCTGGCAAGAAAGCTCTTTAGTTCCACAAGAACAGGCAGCGATGAACCGGCCTCAACGGTTCAGAGGGTTGGCAACTGACCCGGGTGTGCAGCGTAAAGCACCAGTAGCAGTTATCCGGCGGGCAGGGACCGCGGTCGGAAAAACAATTTGAATGGACTCGTACCGCGCCAGTAGCGCCGAAAAGTCAGCTTCCTTCTTCAAATCAGGATTTGAAGGAAGGCGAAGGAGCGCATTACTGAAAAGCCCGGGGTGCAAGCGCCGGGCTTTTTGGAATGCCTGCCTGATCAAACACGACATGCATTGAAAAACACACATCAAGGAATGCACATGAATCTTTATGCACTGGTTGAATACAACAGAGTGGTCCAACTGAAAGAGAGCGAAATCGCTCCTGAAGCACCTGCTTCGCCAGCCTCCGTCTGGGTTGATGTCACCGGCTCGGATGTTCGAGTGGGGTGGGGAGCCACATTCAACGGAATCTGGACCTTCTCTGCACCGACCGAGGAAGAGCTGCGAAATGAAGCCGAGCAGCAGAAATGGCAACTGCTGAATACGGCCGCCAACTGGCTGTTGATGAACTCGTTGCAGTTCAAGGTTGATCTGGCCATGGCCACGGCAGAAGAGCAGGCCCGGCTGCTGGCTCACAAGCAGTACTGCATCGCTCTCAGCGACATCGATAAACAGTCGGGTTACCCGGCAAACATCATGTGGCCGGTCGCTCCTTACTGAGGCATCAAGTCTGCTGTAAAAGCAGACCCATCGTGCAGCCTGGTTCCTTGAGCCAGAAGACCCAAACCAATTCCGAAATTTATCAGGGATGAAAAACAAACCATGTTGAACAATAAAATCGCTGCGCTGTTCACGACTTTCGTACTGCTCGGCACAGGTACAAACGCACTGGCTGCCAATCTGTTGGTGAACGGCAGTTTCGAGCAATCAACCTGCGGCGCAGGCTGCATTCTGGACACTCCCGCAAAAGCCAACGCCATCACAGGCTGGACGACATTTCTGTCTGGTGCCGAATATTTCAACATGCCCAATGCGATTGGCGGCTCTGTTGCAGCAGATGGCGTGATGATCGTTGACTTGGCCAACTACGTGTACGGCAACGGCGGTGGAATACAGCAGAACTTCGCCACGACCGTGGGCGCCAAATACCGGGTGACCTTCAGTGCGGGCAATTCGCGGTTTGCCAGTCGCTCGGGCGACGGCATCATCCAGATGAAAGTGGCAGGACAAACCGCGACCTTCAACACGCCGACCGCCAAAGGCGTTGCAGTTGAATGGGCAACCCTGACCTACGATTTCACCGCAACCACGCCGCAGACAACGCTGGCGTTTTCCAACGAGCAGAACCCGTACGCCAACTTTGCCTTCATTGATGACGTCATTGTCGAGCGTTTGTAACGCCTGTAGACGGGGAGCGTTGGTTTTACTCAAACGTGAGAGAGATGACCTCGATGCATCGGGTCTGCTCACAATTTCTTGGTTCCTCAACGCTACCCCGGAGGCGTGACATGACAAATGAGCAACAAGCCCTGGCCGACATGCCGATCTGGCTGGTCATCCTCCTTGCCGTCGTTGGCGGGGTGTCCGGCGAAATGTGGCGGGCCGACAAGGAGGGCGCTCGCGGCTGGTCATTGCTGCGGCGCCTGGCCCTGCGCTCGGGCGCCTGCATGATCTGCGGCGTGTCGGCGATCATGCTGCTGTATGCCGCTGGCATGTCGATCTGGGCGGCTGGCGCATTCGGTTGCCTGACCGCGATGGCCGGCGCCGACGTCGCCATCGGGTTGTACGAACGCTGGGCCGCCAAGCGCATCGGCGTCTGCGACATCCCGCCTCGCGACCACCCTTAACTTCAGTACTTCTCCGTGCCGCCATTTTGGCGGCAGGGCTGCGCGTGGACGATTGAAAAGGAGGTCATGTATGCCCACACCGATCCAGCAGCCGTCGCAACTGTTTACAGCCATCGCGACGACACTGCGCAACACTACCGGACTCAACCTCAGCGTCGGCAATCATGATGATTTCACTGCACCGGGCGATCAGGCCTGGGTGCTGATCGACTTCGACCGCAATGGACCGGGAGTGCGTGCCGCTGACGGGCGAATTGCTCATGTCATGACGGTCTCCCTGCAAGTCATCCCGGCCCTTGCCGCCAGCGCATTTTCAGCATGCGATCTGATCGCGGTGCTGAAAAACCTGATTACTGACAATCGCTGGAACCTGCCCGGCGATCAATGCGATCTGCCGATGAATATTGATGGCCTGCCGTCGCTGCTGGTCCGCGCTGACCAGCCATACAAGACCTGGACCCTGACGTTCGATCAGACCCTCTACCTCGGTCCGACCTTGCTCGACGACCCGCTGGGTACGCCGAAATTCGCTCGTACCTGGGAAGTCAGCAACATTGACGACCCCGACCAATACACCGCGCTGGAGGCCTGACCGATGTTCGACGCATTACTGCGTATGCAGCTGGGTCCGATCATCGAACGCCTGGCCGAAATGGAAGCGGAAATCGACGACCTGCACCGCCGTGCCGAAAGCTTCTGCCGTATCGGCATTTGCCAGACAGTCGACGCTGCGAGCAACACCTGTCAGGTCAGTCACGGTGGCTTGCTCACGCCAGCCATCAAGTTCTTCAACCCCAGCGCTGGCGCGCAGAGTGAGTCGCGGATTCCGACGGTGGGCGAGCAGTGTCTGCTGTTCAACTACGGCAGCGGCGAAAGTGGTGCGCAATCCGTGGCGCTGTTCGGTCTGAACAGCGATCGTTTTCCACCAGCCTCTACGATCCCGACGCTGACCCGTCGCGTGCATCAGGACGGTAGCGAAAGCGGCTATGACGACGCCACCCACATCCTGCACTGGCAAAACGGCCCGGCAGCTTTCAGCGGTTCACGCGAATCGCTGGAGCTGAGCATCGGCCCGGCCCGGTTAGCGATGACACCACAACTGATCACTCTGCAACTTGGTGCCGTCGGCCTGACTATCGACGCTTCCGGCGTGCATTTCAGCGGCCCATTGGTCGATCACCAGGGCCGTGTCATCAGCCCCTGATTCAAGAGCCTCCCATGATCGGAATCGATAGAGACAGCGGGGCCACGGTCGACGACTGGCTGCAGTTTGTGCAGCGCGCGACCCGGGCCCTGACTACGCCGCTCGGCACCCGGCAAAAAAGGCCCCTGTATGGCTCGTTGATCCCCTCGCTGCTGGGGCAGAACCTCGGCGACGACGTCCTGCTTCTGGCCCAGAGCCATGCGGCGCAGGCGTTCTATAACGCGCAGAACGGGATCAGCGATTTTCAGCCGCAAGTGATCGTCGCCAGCCGTCAGGGCGCCGGTCTGCTGTTGCGCTTCGCCGGCACCTGGAAAAACCGTCAACAAACCTTCGAGGTCGTGACATGAGCATGTTGATCCCCGGCCAGAACCAATTGGCCGAACCCGCGCTGATCACCGTTGAAGCCTTCGAAGACTTGCTCGCTGAGTTCAAGACTTTCGTCGTCGAATACGTCGGGGCGCGTTCGCCGGACAGTGCTGCGAAACTCAGGACCAGTCTCGAGAACGAAAGCGAACTGCTGACCCTCGCGCTTGAAGCTTTCTGCGTGCGCCTGCAAACCCACGAGCGCAAATACAACGCTCGCATCAAACAGATGCTGGCGTGGTGGGCGACGGGCAGCAACCTTGATGCGCGGCTGGCGGACATGGGCCTTGAGCGGCAGTTGCTCGATCCCGGCGATCCGGCAGCATTTCCGCCGGTGCCGGCGATTTATGAAAGCGACGACGACGCTCGCTTGCGTTATTACCTGGCTCCCCATGCGCCGGCCGCTGGCTCGAGAATGCAGTATCGCCGTGAGGTTTTTACTCTCGGCGAGCGGCCAACGGTACAGGTCGAATCCACCGAAGCGGGTGTGGTGAATGTCACTTACACCTTCAGCCCGGATGGCCTTGCTGCACAGGTCAAGGATGGTAACGGTCGACGCACCGCGTCGGGCGAAGTGCAGGTTACTGTGCTGTCCCGCGACGGCGATGGCACGCCTTCCACAGCATTGCTTGACGGCGTTCGCCAGCACTTCGCACGGCCTGATGTACGACCGGAAACGGACCTTGTTACGGTCAAGGCTGCTGACATTCAGCGCTACAAGATTCGCGTTGTCGCCAAAATCAATTCCGGCCCCGATTCGGGCCTGACCAAAGTCGCCGCGCAGCAACAATTGCAGGCCTACGCCGACAGTTGCCATCGCCTCGAAGGCCGGGTCGATCCGAGCTGGATCGACTACACGCTGCACAGCGCCGGTGCCGTGCAACTGCAGATTCTCGAACCGCTGGCGCCGATCGTGACGACGGCGTTTCAAGCGCCGTATTGCACGGCGGTCGAGGTTGAGGTGCTGACGCTATGAGTGAACAAACTCAGCGCCCGACGCTGTTGCCGGCCAACAGTTCGGCACTCGAACGAGGTCTGGATCTCGGCTTTGGCGCCTTGCTTGATCGCATCGCACCGCCGTTTCCGGAACTGATGAACCCCGCAGAAACCCCGGTCGCCTTTCTGCCGTATCTGGCAGCGGATCGCGGTGTTGCCGAATGGAGCAGCGCCGCACCGGAAGCGGAAAAACGCCTGACCGTCGAACTGGCCTGGCCCACCGCGCGTCAGGCCGGCACCCGCAAGGCGCTGGAAAACGCCGCCAAGGGTTTGCAACTACGCCCGGAAATCCGCGCTTGGTACGAACAGACACCGCCCGGCGCGCCGTACAGTTTTTCCGTTCGCGCCTTCAGCGACCAACCCTACAGCGAAGAAATCGACGCCCGTCTCGACCGACGCCTGGCGGATGCCAAGAGCGAACGCGATGTGCTGACGGTCTCGGTCGGCTTGAGCGCTTTCGGCAATCACGTCATCGCCGCTGCGACGTTCTGCGGCGAACTGACCACGGTTTATCCGGTGTTCATCGAAGGGCTGGAAACCTCGGGAGAGGCGTTCATGGCTGCCGGTATGTACACCGTCGAAACATCCACTATTTATCCTCAGGGGGCCTGAATGGCTGACTATTACACCCTGCTCACCAACGCAGGGATTGCCTACGAAACGGCGTGCAAGGCCGCGGGCACGCCGATCAAGTTGACGCAGATTTCCGTCGGTGACGGCGGCGAGGGCGGGGTCTACAACCCGGCCGCGACCGCCACCGCGCTGAAACGCGAAGTCTGGCGCGGGCCGCTCAATGCGCTGTTCCAGGACGAGAAAAACCCGAGCTGGCTGCTCGCCGAAGTGACCATTCCGCCGGATGTCGGCGGCTGGTATGTGCGAGAGGCGGGGCTTTGGACTGATACCGGGATTCTTTACGCCATCGTCAAATATCCGGAGTCGTTTAAACCGGTATTGGCCACGTCGGGTTCGGGTAAAGAGTTCTACATTCGTTCGATTTTCGAGACGAGTAATGCGTCGCTGGTGACGTTGTTGATTGATGACACGGTGGTTAAGGCGACGCGTGCGTGGGTCACGGGGTACGTGGCGGATGAACTTGCGAAGCTGGATGCCAAACAATCGGTACGTGTTGCGACGACGACCAACATTATTCTGACCGCAGCGCAAACTATTGATGGTGTCGCGGTGATTGCCGGTGACAGGGTGTTGGTGAAGAACCAGACCTTGGCAAAAGACAACGGTATCTACGTAGTTGCTAACGACGTCTGGATTCGTGCAAAAGATGCTGACAGCAACTTGAAAGTGACTTCTGGCCTGACGGTTTCCGTCGAGCAGGGCACAACCCAGTCCGACACGATCTGGCAATTGGTCACTGATGGAGCGATTGCGCTCGGCACCACGGCGCTGATGTTCCAGAACATTACCGTTGGCTTTGCCCCACTGAAATCACCGGCACTCCTAGACAGTCCGACAGCGCCCACTCCGGTGCAATTCAACAATAGCAAATTGTTGGCAACCACCGAGTTTGTGCAGCGGGCGTTGGGTAGTTATGCGGATCTGGTGACTTATCCGGGCAGCATTGATTTGGCGGTGAGCGATGTCGGGAAGCTGGTTTCACCTGGTGGATCCGCTTCAACAATCACACTTCCCGACGCTGGTGCCGTTCCTCAAGGATCGATCGTTACCGTTCTGGCTGGCCTGAATGGAGCTACGTTCAAAGCCAAGGCCGGACAGACGTTGATTGCTATCAATGGCGCTATTGGCCCCTTTACTCAGCCGCAATCAACTGTTTCGGCGTTTCGGCGTTTGAGTAATGGCACGGGCTGGACGATGGAGGGCGGCGACGGAGCATTGAAGTATTCTCCGATCATGTCCGGCCCGCATTGGGTAACCGCACCACAATTTGAGAATGGCAAGACGTTCGCCACCACAGAGTTCGTCCAGCGCGCGTTGGGGAATTTCAGCGGCCAGACAAACATCGAGACTCTTCCAGCTTCACTGACTCCGGCAATGGCCGGGCGCAGGATTGTCGTCACCGGGCCGGGAGCTCTGACACTGCCTTCGCGGCTCGCCAGCCCGGTCGGGTCCAAGTTCTACATCATCAATATCGGAACAGGTGACGTCACTGTAAATCGTCAAGGTAACGACAGTATTTCTGCCCTTGGCAAGGCGCTCAATAGCATCACGATCCAGAGTGGCTCTAACGCTGTTGTAACGTGCGGCGACAACTATTACGTCGTCGAAGAAGGCGTTTCTTCGCTGAAGTACTCCAATGAGTTTTCGGCGTCGCTGTTACAGAACGGCTACCAGCAGTTACCGAGCGGATTGATTATTCAGTGGGGTACGGCCACCACCACGACAGGCGCAGATTTGGCAGTTCTGTTCCCGATGACATTTCCTGCGAGGTTGGTGTCCCTCAATGGGACCGCTTATATCGGTGGCGGCGGTACTAGAGATACAAATGTCATGCTTCGGACTGATGGGCCGGGTAAGGCAGGTTTTAGTGCGGGTGCTTTCCTTTCCGGAACGCGAGTGGCTGAAGCGTTCTATTGGGTCGCTATTGGCTGGTAAGCCTGAGGATTTATTGTGAGCGTAAAACTGGTTGTATTTGATGAACAGCAAAACCTCTCGGGTCGTTACGACTCCGGAATACATGGAAAAAATGTTCCTGAAGGTGCAGTTGAGATCAGCGATGAGCTCTTCCTGAGAACGATCAACGAGACAGACGGTGTGTGGCGGTTGGTCGACGGCGAAGTGGTCAAGTCGCCTTTTCCGAAGATTGAGCCGAATTATCCAGCACTGTTTGCTGCCGAACGTTTTCGACACGAAACGTCAGCGATCTTCGTTGAAGCTTTGAATATCGAAACAACCCGCGACAGCCAGGCTCTGATCGCCAGCACCGGCCTATCAGCCATACTTGATCCTGATTACCGCTGTAACTTCAAGACCCTCGACGGCTTCGTCGAGATCGGCGCCGAACAAATCATTGCCATCGCCAAGGCTGTCCGGTCACACGTTCAGGCCTGCTTTGATCGCGAACTTGATCTGCTCCAGGCTTTTGAGGCTGGAACCTATAAAAATGAAATGCTCGCTGTAGGTTGGCCGGCCTAGGCACTGCTCGCACTGATCACTGCGCTTCAATAAGCGCCCCACACCGTGGGGCGTTTTCATATCTGACCACTCACGAGAGTGGTTTTAGAGTCGTCGTTAATCAAACAAGGAAGAACCTATGTTTTATGCACCCTCCACGGGCGGTTTTTACGATCCCGCCATCCATACAGAAATTCCAAGCGATGCTGTTGAAATCTCGCGTGAGTACTGGCGCGAGTTATTGAACGGGCTGTCTACCGGCAAGATGATTGTCATGAATGAAAATAACTATCCGGTACTGGTTGATCTGCCGGGGCCAACACCTGCGGAACTTGAGAGCATTGAACGCTACTGGCGCAAACAGCAGATCGCGCTCACTGATCCCGTAGTCAACCGTCACCGTGACGAGGTGGACCGTTGGCCAACCCAGCTGACCCCGGCGCAATACATCGAGTTGCAAACGTACCGCCATGTGCTTCGTCTGTGGCCGGAGGGCGGTGAGTTGCCCTTGAGCGAACACCGCCCGGCAGCGCCGGAATGGCTCGCTAGCCTGCCTGAATAAAAACGCCCCGCACTGACGGGGCGTTTTCTTACCCGCTGATCAGCAACTGATAGCCCCTTGTTGAAACCAAGGGGCTTTTTCGTCTTTGGAGAAACCCGAATGGCAACCCGCCGAACCTACACCGTGCTCGTCCCATTCCCCACCGGCGGTGGGCACTGGTCGAGCATCGGTCAAGAACTCGATCTGCTCGACGTCGAGGCCAGTGCCTTGCACTTCGCCGGTCGACTGGAACTGAAAACCCCAACCACCCAGGCCAAAAAGGCCGCCGCCAAGAAGGCTGACTGACTATGGCTGAGGTTCTGAACTTCGAGCACAACGGCATTACCGTCAATGCCACTGAATCCCCCGAGGCCATGGGTGGCCTGGGTGACAACGTCATCGGTCTGGTCGGCACTGCGCCGAAAGCCGATCCGCTGATTCCGCGTAACGCACCGTTCCGCATCAACAGCTTCACCACCCACGCGCTGCTCGATCCGACCGGTTCCGAAGAGGGCACTCTGTATCACGCGGTTTACCAGATCCTCAAAGTGGTCAAGGTGCCGGTCTACGTGGTGATCGTCGAAGCGGGCGCGACCCCGGCCGACACCGTTAACGCAGTGATCGGCGGTGTTGATCCACTGACCGGCCGCAAACTGGGTCTGGCGGCGCTGGGCAGTGTCCCGGAAGACCTGACCATCATCGGCGCACCGGGCTTCACCGGCACTAAAGCGGTGGCCAGCGAGTTCGCCTCGTTCGGCAAGCGCATCAAGGCCCGAGTGGTGCTGGACGGCAAGGATGCCTCGGTCGCCGATCAAGTGCTGTACAGCCAGGAGCTGGGCGGCGCCGATCTCGGTTTCGACCGGTGCCTGGTGGTGCACAACATGCCGGCCGTGTACTCGAAAGCGGCGAAGAAAAACGTCTTCCTGTCGCCTTCCAGCCTGGCGATTGCCGCGCTGGCCAAGGTCAAGCAGTGGGAGAGCCCGGGCAACCAAGTGACCTATGCCGAGGACGTTTCGCGGGTCGTTGAATACAACATCCTCGACACTTCCACTGAAGGCGATCTGCTCAACCGCTACGGCGTCAGCTACTACGCCCGCACCGTGCTTGGCGGCTTCTCGCTGCTGGGTAACCGCTCGATCACCGGCAAGTTCATCAGCTACGTCGGCCTCGAAGATGCGATCAGCCGCAAGCTGGTCAAGGCGGGCCAGAAAGCCATGGCCAAGAACCTCACCAAGTCCTTCATGGATCAAGAGGTCAAGCGCATCAACGACTGGCTGCAAACCCTGGTCGCCGACGAAACCATTCCTGGCGGCAGCGTGTATCTGCACCCGGAACTGAACAGCGTCGAGAAGTACAAGAACGGCACCTGGTACGTGGTCATCGACTACGGCCGCTACGCGCCGAACGAACACATGGTTTATCAACTCAACGCCCGCGATGAAATCATCGAGCAGTTCCTGGAGGACGTTCTCTAATGTTTACCAACCGTGTAAGACAGGCCATCGCGGCCACCCTGCAAGGCCTGCCGTTGTCGGCCACCGTTGAAGAGTTCACCCCGCCGAAGATCGAATTCGATGTGGAAGAGATGCGTGGCGGCCGCTTCATCGTCGAAGAAATGGCCAAGGGCGGCAAAGCGCTCAACGCCAAGCTGACCCTGCAAGGCCTCGGCGCTGAAGTCATGCTTGCACTCGGTGTGAAGCTGGGCGACGACATCCTGCTGAACGTGCGTGAAGCCGGTCAGGATCAGGACGGCAACACCTGGTTCACCTACCACACCGTCGGCGGCAAGTTGAAGTCCCTCGAAGAAACTGCAGTGAAAATGGGTGAAAAACCCAAGACCAATCTGGAACTGTCCTGCCGCACCTACAACCGCCTGGAAAACGGCGTACCGGTGATCGACATCGACGTGCGCACCCAGAAATTCGTGCTCAACGGCGTCGACATCCTCGGTGATGCGCGGCGTGCGGTGCTGATGCCGTAACCCTCGGCACAACACAAAACCCTGTAGGAGTGAGCCTGCTCGCGATGAGGTCAGCACATGCAACATCAATGTGCTTGAAAGACCGCTATCGCGAGCAGGCTCACTCCTACAAGGGAATAGCGACACCCCCTCAAGAATCACCAAGGAATTCATACATGTCGTGGATGCCACCCCAGCATGACCTGTTGTCGCCGATCACCGGCGACGACGGTTCGCAGATCGAATCGATCCAGCTCAAACCACTGTTCTACGCCGCGCAAAAAGAAGCGCTGGAACGCGCCGGCGATGATGAAGACGATCAGTTCTTCGAACTGGCGCTGCTCGCCACCGGCCTGTCGGTCAAGGAACTCGACCAACTCAAGCGCCCGGACTACGTGAGCATCGCCCAGTACGTGCACGAGATGTCGACACGTCCTGCGTCGTACTTTCTGGAGCAGGTCGAAGATGCGGAAAAATCCGCCGATCCCGACCAGGTGCAATTGCTGCAACCGCTCGCCGTCACCGGCCGCACCGTGACCTCGCTGAGCCTGGAAATGCCGGTGCTGCGCGCGACCAAAGTGATGAAGAAACTGAAAACGGCCAAGGAACGCGCCGAGTTCATCACTGCCCATTGCACCGGTCTGATGATCCCCGATCTGGCCCTGATGACCGTCCCGGACTGGACGCAATTGCAGGTGCGCATCGACGATTTTTTAAACCAGCCGGCGGCCTACTTTCGGAACGCGACATCGAAGTAATCCTCGATATCGTCCCGCTCATTTACCCGGTAAGTGAAGCGGAAATTCTCGAATGGGACGCCGAAAAGGCGTTGCGCCGCTACGACATAGCGATCACTCGCCTTGGCGTGAAACAGGAGTAGAGCGGCAATGGCAGAGAGCAAATATGCGCTCACGTACGCCGGAGAGGGCGGCAATACAACGGGCGGATTTACACTGCCCGACAACCTCGGCAAACCGCTGCAGGATTTGAACGTCACATTGGCGTTGGCAAGCGTGGATATTCGTTTGCTGACTCAGGAGCAGATCAAGCTGCGGGAGCTACTGGTCAGCCAGCAGTCGTTGTTCAAGGCTGGCGCCGCCGCTCCCGCCACGAGCGAACCAAAGTCAAAACTCAACGCCGAGATCGAGCAGCGTCCGCCGCCAAAAATCACTCAGTCGGCAATGGCCAACGAAGCGATGCTGGTTGAATTGAATCAGGTGCTGCACCTGAGCAACGAATCGCTTCAGGCACTCTCGGAAACGAACCTGGAAATCGCCAGTGATAAACGGGTTGCCCCTAGTGGGTCGACTGGTGCGGATTTGCTGCAAGTGCAACTCTCAGCGCTGCGGTCCGGCATCAGTGATGGTCTGAAGGGCGAGCAGAAAAAGGAGGCATTACAGGACTTCTCTCGTGATGCCGCCATCAATGCCTCGGCCTTCAAGATCGATGTCAGGGCTGCTGGCGAGATGTTGGCGGGCTGGCGCACCGCTCTGAAGCTTGATCGGGTGCAGAGCCAGGATCTGGCAGACGCGACCAGCTACCTTGGCAACAGTGGCCTGAACGTCAAAACCGCTGACATCGGTTCCGTCGTTCAAAGTGCCGGGGAGGGCGCCAAAGCTGCAGGGATGACGCCCGAGCAAGTGGCTGCACTTGCGGCAGCGTTTCTGAACAGTGGCGCTAACAAGACAGATGCCGCAGCGGCGCTGAAGAGTTTCACGACGGTTCTGGGTAAAGGTGAATCCGCCTCTTCGGCGCAGCGCTCGGCCTGGGCCGAAATGGGTCTGAACCCCGAGTCGCTGGCACGTGGGATGAGTGAAGATGCCCCCCATACGATTAAGTTGGTTCTGGAAGAACTCAAGAAGCAACCTGAAGAGAAACAGGCATCACTGACAAAAACGCTGTTTGGCAACAATGATGCAATCCTTGAGTTGTTGAAGAAGCCTGAGGATGCTCAAACTGCGTTCAAACTGGTTTCTGACAAGTCCCTGTATGCAACATCCAAACGCGGTGAGGATGCAGGTTCGGCGGCACAAACCGCTGAGGCTTATGGCAATACATCGCAGGGGCGCTGGAATGCGCTGGATGCGAGTCTGAACAGGCTGTCCACGGCGGTCGGCAATTCATTGGCCCCGATGACAGACGGCTTTGCAGTCGGGCTGACTGCGGTGGTCAATGAACTGAGCGCGGCGGCCGAATCCTTCCCGTTCGTCACCGCTGCACTGACTTTGCTTGGGGTAGCTGCCACGCCGTTCGTAGCAGGCGCGCTGAAGACCGGTGTGTCCTCAGTGCTCGACGCGGTTTCCACAAGACTTTTGCGCTTGGCGGCTACGCGTTTACCGTCTGAAATCGGCGAAATGATCGCTGGTGAGGATGACGACAATGGCGGTCGCAAAAAGAAACGATCAGCACACAGGCCGGGGCAAGGCAAACGGGCCAAGACCCCGGCGAAAAGTGCTCCGCCGCGCACTCCAGCTGCTCGCCAAAGCCTGGGCAATCGCTTACGCGGTGCAGCGCTCAAGGTTATGCCTGCCATCAAAAGCACGGCTGCCAAGGTCTTGCCCGCAGTGCGGAGCGCAGGCGCCAAGGTTATGCCTATGCTGTCTCGAGCTGCGCCTATTGTGGGTAAAGTTGCTGCACCATTGATGATTGCACACGCCGCCTACAAAGGCCTGAAAGGCTGGCGTGAGGGTGATGACAAAGCCGTGGGAGCGGCAACAGGTGAGTTAGCGGGTACAGCCATTGGCGCGGCCGTCGGCTCGCTTTTTCTTCCCGTTGTCGGTACAGCCATCGGGGGAGTCCTGGGTGGATTAGCGGGATCATACCTGGGGGAAAAACTCGCCAGCCCGCCCGCCGACAAACTCTCTGCGCCGGGAGATGTCGCGAAAAATCTGGTCAACGCTCCCTCCCAAAGCCAAAACCAGCAAGTCACCTTCTCGCCCTTGATCCAGGTCACCTGTCCGGCTCCGGACACGGCTGAACAAATCCGCACAATCATCGGGCAGCAACTGAGTGGACAATTCCACGGCCAGTTCCTGCCGCTGTTGACCAACAACCCACTCGCCACCCGCCGTGACGCAGCCCTGACCGATGGAGCCGCCTGATGAAACAACAAATGGCATTAGGCAGCTTCATCTTCGGCCTCTCGCGCCAATTTGCGTACCACTCGTTGTTGCGCAAGTCCGATGGTGGCTGGACGGAAATACAGATTCTCACCAGCAAACCCAAATCCAGTCAGACCGGACAGAAGCCGGAAACCCTGACCATCACCGGCAAGTCGATGTACGCCGTGGCCATGGACCGGCTGGATGAACTGCGCGCCTTGCAGGCGCTGCGTATTCCGTTGCCGCTGATCGATGGCATCGGTCGCAACTGGGGGCTGTGGCGGATAAACAACGTTCAGGAAACCCAGACCCAGATCATCGATGACGGCACGGCGATGGTCGTCGATTGGGTCATCGAATTGGCGGAGTTCAACAATGCGTAAGGTTCGAAGCGTGGCCGGTGATTCGGTGAATCTGCTGCTCTACCGCGAAACCGGGCGCAGCGACGATGCCGCTGAAGAAGCCCTGTGGAAGCTCAACCCGACCCTGGCCGAGCACGGCCCGGTTCTGCCCGCTGGCATCTGGGTCGTGCTGCCTGAACTCGACAGCAAACCTGCTGCGATCAAAGCGCTCACGGCCTGGGATTAAGGAGGTTGTATGGCATTGGGTTTTACCCCGGTCGTGCAGATTTATGGCGCAAACGCGGATCTGCTCAACCAGCGTCTTATCAGTTGGGAGCACATTGATGCCGCCGGTATCGAGTCGGATCAACTGACCCTGACCATTGATCTGGAAGGCCTCGAAGGGCTGCCGAACCTCGGCGGGAAAATCGGCCTGCTGGTGGGCTACCTGGAAATGGAAGAGATGGTCGACAAGGGCCAGTTCAAAGTTACTCGCCTGACACCGACGCTGTTTCCGTTTCGCCTGACCCTGGTGGCCACTGCAGCGCCATTCAGCAAGGATGACGAGACCGGTTTCAAGCAGCGCCGCACTGCCAGTCATGGACCGACGACGCTCGGTCAATTGTTTAGCCAACTGGTGTCGCAGCACGGATTTTCATCGCGTGTCGCTGCGGACGTGTCGATGATCAAGATCGCCCACGTCGACCAGTCCAATGAAACTGACATGGGCTTTCTGACGCGGCTGGCAAAGAAGTACAACCTGGTCGCCAAACCTTATGGCGATGCGTATGTGCTGGCGCGGCCCGGGCAGATCAAATCAATCTCGGGGCAGAAACTGCAGGATGTGACGTTGTCGGTCACCCACGACAATCGTCCCGGCGATCACGCCTTCATCAGCGCCACGCTGGAAGAGGCCGCCCGCGAACAGGCCAAGGGCTGCAAGACCTGTTTTGTCGATGCGGTTACAGGCGTTTTGCACTGGGTCGAAACGGGACTTGCGCCGTTCAAGACCATCCGCCAGAAGCAACCCAACGAAGCGGATGCCATCGCTGTGGGCGAAGGCGAAGTGCGCAAGATGCTCCGGCAAAAGTACAAGGTGAAGATCACCTGCCCCGGCGATCCGCGACTGGCCGCTGAAGGCCTGGTACTGCTTGATGACACCTGGCCGGATTTCATGCGCGGGCGCTGGTCGATCGACAAGGTCACCGCCAGCGGCAACCGCGAGAACAGCTATCGCTGCCTGATCGATGCCAGCGGCCTCGATCCAAAGGCTGAAGACTGATCTCTCAACACCACAAATCCCTTGTAGGAGTGAGCCTGCTCGCGATTGCGGTGTATCAGTCACCATCGATTCTGACTGTAAGTCCGCTATCGCGAGCAGGCTCACTCCTACATGAGTCCTGCGGTAACTCCCACTATTTGGAACACCCCCATGAAGATCACCCCGATCCTCACGCAATTGCGTGGGCAATGCCCTGGCCTTGCCAATCACATTTCGGTGGGTGTCGATCTGGCGCTGCTACAAGGCAACCCGGATCTGCCGACACCCTCGGCCCACGTGCTGCCACTGGCCGACTTGGCGAGTGAAAGCACCACCCAAAACCTCACCACTCAACCGATCCGCGACCGCTTCGAAATCGTCCTGGTGCTTGACGCCAGCGACGCTACAAAAGCGCTGGATCTGTTGCACGACCTGCGCGCCGAACTGTGGCGTGCGCTGGTGGGGTTCAAGCCCGATTCCGACTACAGCGCCATCGTTTACGACGGCGGCGAAATGGTCTCGATCAACAGCAGTCGCGTGTTCTACCGGCTGCGCTTTTTTGCCGAGTTCCAGCTCGGTCGCAATCTGCCGAGTCAGCCTGCGGAGAGTTGGCACGAACGCGAACTGGACGGTTTGTCGTCCTTTACCGGGGCCACCGTGCGGGTCGATGCGATCGACCCGGCCGACCCCAACCTGAAACGCCCGGGCCCCGATGGGCGCGTGGAAATGACTTTCTCTGGAGACGTAACCCCATGAGCAATCGCATCACCGTACTGCCGGCCGAAGGCCGTGTCGTACCTGACCCAGAGGCGGGCGATCTGCTGCCGCTGGAAGGCCGTGAAGTGCTGGACAGCGCCTGGTGGCGCCGACGTCTGGCCGACGGCGATATCACCCTCAAAACCGCACCAGCCAAACAAAAGGGAGCCAAATAATGGCGATCGGATTCAGCAACATCCCCGCGGACATTCGTGTACCGCTGTTCTATGCCGAAATGGACAACTCGGCCGCCAATAGCGCGAGTTCGACCCTGCGTCGTTTGATCGTCGCTCAGGTCAACGACAACATCGCGCCGACCGAAGTCGGCAAACTGGTGTTGGTCTCCAGTGTTGCGCTGGCCAAGAGCATCGGCGGCCAAGGCTCGATGCTCGCCTCGATGTACGAAACCTTCCGCAAGGCTGACCCGATCGGCGAGATCTGGTGCCTGCCGCTGCACAACACCGAAGGCGCGATCGCCAAAGGCGTGCTGACCCTGACCGGCACCGCCACTCAGGCCGGCGTGTTGAATCTGTATGTCGGTGGCGTGCGTGTGCAAGCCACCGTGGTCAACGGTGCCACCGCTGCCCAAGCGGCCACCGCCCTGGCGCAGAAAATCAACGCCACCGCCGATCTGCCGGTCAGCGCTGTCGCTGCCGAAGGTGTGGTCACCCTGAACGCCAAATGGACGGGCGACAGCGGTAACGACATCAGCCTGCAATTCAATCGCCTGGGCAAGAGCAACGGCGAAGACACCCCGGCCGGCCTGACCACTGCGATCACTGCCATGACTGGCGGCGCCGGTGTGCCGGATCAGGTGGAAGCCATCGCCGCACTGGGTGACGAGCCGTTCGAATTCATCGCACTGCCATGGTCCGATCTGTCGACGCTCAACACCTGGCAAGCGGTCATGGATGACAGCACCGGTCGCTGGTCGTGGGCCAAGCAACTGTTCGGTCACGTCTACAGCGCCAAACGCGGCACTGTCGGCACTCTGGTGGCTGCCGGCCAAGCACGCAACGATCAGCACATGACCATTCAGGCGCTGGAACCGGGCGTTCCGCAACCGTTCTGGGTACAGGCTGCCGCACTGGCTGCACGCACCGCGGTGTTCATCTCCGCCGACGCTAGCCGTCCGACGCAGAGCGGCAGCCTGCCGGGCGTTGATCCGGCTCCGGCCAGCGAACGCTTCACCCTGACCGAGCGTCAGTCGCTGCTCAACTATGGCATCGCCACCGCGTACTACGAAGGCGGCTACGTGCGCATCCAGCGCTCGATCACCACCTACCAGAAAAACGCTTACGGTCAGGCCGATAACTCCTACCTGGACAGCGAAACCATGCACCAGTCGGCGTTCATCGTGCGCCGTCTGCAAAGCGTGATCACCAGCAAGTACGGCCGGCACAAACTGGCTTCCGACGGCACCCGTTTCGGCGCCGGCCAGCCAATCGTCACCCCGGCGACCATTCGCGGTGAACTGATCGCGCAGTACGCCAAGCTTGAACTGGAAGGCCACGTCGAGAACGCCGAGCTGTTCGCCGAGCACCTGATCGTCGAGCGCGACGTGCAGGATCCGAGCCGCGTGAACGTGCTGTTCCCGCCGGATTACATCAACGGTCTGCGCGTGTTCGCACTGCTCAACCAATTCCGTCTGCAGTACGACGACGCGGCTTGATTCGCGCGTTTGACGGCAAGTTTTCAGCCCACCTCGCGTGGGCTTTTTCATTCAAGGGAGTAACACCATGGGTCAACTGATTGCAGGCACCTGCTACGTCAAAGTCGACGGCGCACAACTGACCATCAATGGCGGCTGCGAAGCCCCGCTGATGGCGGTCAAACGCGAAACCGTCGTACCGGGTTTCTACAAGGAAACCGACATCGCGCCGTCGTTCAAAGTGACCGCGCTGCATACCGCCGACTTCCCGCTGAAGAAGCTGATCGAAGGCACCGACATCACCGTCACCTGCGAATTCAGCAACGGCAAAGTCTACGTACTGGCCGGTGCGTATCTGGTCGAAGAGCCAGTCTCCAAAGGCGATGACGCCACCATCGAACTGAAATTCGAAGGCATCAAGGGGACCTGGCAATGAGCGGCGCCGTGAAGCTTCAGGTTGCGATCGAAGCTCACGGCGAGCCCCTGACCGAACTCGTCCTGCGCCGTCCGACGGTGCAGGAAGTGCGAGCGATCAAGGCGCTGCCGTACAAGATCGACAAGAGCGAAGAAGTCAGCCTCGACATGGACGTGGCGGCCAAATACATCGCCGTGTGCGCCGGTATTCCACCGTCGTCGGTCAACCAGTTGGATCTGGCTGACCTCAATGCGCTGAGCTGGGCCGTTGCGAGTTTTTTCATGAGTGCGGCGTCGGCGCCATCACCGACCTGATCGCCGTCGCCTATGACCTGGCCTGGTTCTGGAAGGTTGACCCCGAACAGATGATGGCCAGGCCACTGGATGTGCTCCGCGAATCGCTGGAGCACGCGCAACGGATCAATGCGATGCAGCAGGTGCAGTGATGGCAGACGAAGAAACGAAAGTAAAAACTCCGGTGCTGATCACGGGCATCGATGAACTGTCGCCCAAGCTCGGCGCCCTTCAGGCCAAGGTCGGGAGTTTCAAGAAAAATCTTGAGCAGGTCGGCCTCGACAAACTGGACATCAGCGGACTGTTCAAGGGCGGCAGCGTGATCACGCCGTTCGTGGACGGGATCAAATCGGCGGCAGCATTTCAAGGCAAATTGACCGAAGTCAGCGACACGGCAAAAACCGTCGACCTGCCCGCCGCGCCGAAAGTCGCTGCGCAAAACATGAATGTGTTCAGTGCGTCGATGGAGAAGGTTTCGGCGGCCGTCGACGCCGCGCTGGTACCGGCGGTAGGGGCGTTGGTGGTGGGCCTGGAACCGATGCTGACCCAGGTCGGCAGCCTGCTCGCCGACAACCCGAAACTGGTCGAGGGCTTGGCGGCGGGGGCGATTGCCTTCTCGGCGATGCAAACCGCCGTCACCGGTATGACCCAGGTGATGGACGTGATGAGCATGGTGCTCAAGACCAACCCGATCATGTTGATCGCGATGGGCATCGCGCTGGCGGCCGGTTTGATTTATGCCAACTGGACGCCGATCAGTGCCTTTTTCAAGGGCATGTGGGAGGGCGTGAAGAACATCGGTGTGAGTGCGATGGCGACGTTGCGCTCGATCCTCGATTGGCGACCGCTGGATGCACTGGCGGCGTTGTGGTCACCGATCGCCGAATTCTTCTCGGGCATCTGGGCCAAGGTCAAAACCGTCACCGCGCCAGTGATCGACTTTTTCAAATCGGTGTTCTCGTGGACGCCCGCCGGCATGATCCTGGAAAACTGGGCGCCGCTGACCGGTCTGTTTTCGGCGATCTGGGAATTGCTCAAGGCCTTGAGTGTGCCGGTGATGGCGTTCCTCAAAGGTCTGTTCGACTGGACGCCGTTGGGCATGATCATCAACAACTGGGGCGCGATCACCGGGTTCTTTGCCTCGATCTGGACGGCGCTGCAACCGGCGGCACAAGCCATCAAGGACTTCTTCGGCACGTTGTTCGATTACTCCCCGCTGGGCATGATGGTCAACAACTGGGGCAGCATCGTCACGTTCTTCGAACCGATCTGGGCCGCGTTGCAAACCTCGGCGCAGCAGATCAAAAGCTTCTTCCAGAGCCTGTTCGAATGGTCGCCGCTGGAACAGATCGCGATGTACTGGCAGCCGATCAGCGAAGTGTTTTCGGCGCTGTGGGGCGTGGTGCAAGCGTTGGCCGCACCGGTACTTGAGTTTTTGCACAACATGTTCGAATGGACGCCGTTGGGGCAGATCATCAAGAACTGGGGGCCGATCACCGAGTGGTTTGGCGAGTTGTGGCAAAAACTGCAAACCGTCATTGCGCCGATCAAAGAGCTGTTCGACGGTGGTTTTGCCGGACTGATCGCCAAGGTCACCGGCAAGGTTGAAACGTTCACCGAAGCGCAACGCCAGACCAATGCCGAAGGCAAAGGGGAGCTGGCGCCGGCGTTCTTCGGAGCAACGCCGCAAGCAGCGGGTAACGGTGGACTGCAGAGCGGATCACTGCCGCAAAACTCCGGCGCACTGATTCAACAAAGCGCAGCCAACAACCGCACGCAACTCGAAGGCGGCCTGACCGTGCGCTTCGAAAATGCGCCGGCCGGATTGCGCACCGATCAACCGCAAAGCAATCAACCGGGCCTGGCGCTGTCTTCGCGCATCGGCTATCGCTCGCTGTCGGCAGGAGGTTCCAATGAACTGGCGTGACCGTTTGTTGCCGGCATCGTTTCGCGGTGTCGGTTTCTGGATCGATCAGGCGAAAACCCCGGTCGGTCGCAAAGGTCAGTTGCATGAGTATCCGCAACGCGATCTGCCGTACTTCGAAGATCTCGGCCAGCAGGCCAGGATTCACGATGTCACCGCATTCATCATCGGCGCCGATTGCCTGGAGCAGCGCGACAAGCTGCTCAAGGCGTTAGAGGCGGGCAGTGGTGAACTGGTGCATCCGTGGCTCGGACGCCTGCAAGTCAAGGTCGGCGAATGCGACATGACCCACACCCGCCAGGACGGCGGGTTGGTGACCTTTACCCTGAAGTTTTATCCCGATCAGCCGTTGCCGTTTCCGACCGCCAGCGTCAGCACACAGAAAGTGCTGCTGGCCAAGGCCGACACGCTGTTGGGGTCTGCGGTGGCACGTTTCGAACAGGCGATGACGCTGATCAAGGCTGCGCGGATCGGCATTGCCAATCTGCGTAACAGCCTGACCGGGGTTTATGAGGTGATCAAAGAACAGCTCAAGCCGCTGATCGAGCAGTACCGGCAGATCACTGAACTGGTCAAAGCGGTCAAGGAGTTGCCCAAGGAAGTGGCGGCGGAGTTCAAAGGCCTGCTCGGCGATATCAAGGAACTCAAGGAGTTTGCGAAGGAGGGCTACCGTGGCGTGATTGCCGACGTCTCCCAGCAACTTGAAGCCATCCGCAAGGCTGATGCGCCGAAGATCACCACCGGCAAGGACACCAATGCTGCGGCGCAAGCCATGGCCGATCTGGTCCAGGACACGATGCTGGTCAAAGTGGCGCAGTGGGTGGCGTCGATGCCAGTGGCGAGCCCCGCCGTGAAGCTGTCGTCGACACCTTCGGTGGCGCATCAGGCGGATCAACCGGTGACCCGTCCGGAAGTACCGGTGACCGATGAAATGAAAGCGCTGCAGAAAGCTGTCGGGGTGGCCATTGATCCGATGCTGGACAAGGCCGATCCCAAGCACCACCAGGCAATCAACGATGTCAAGGAAGCGCTGCTGGCGCATCTCAAGGCAGTGGCGTCGTCCGGTGTGCGCCAGGTCACCAAATCGTTCCAGGAAAGCCTGCCGGCGCTGGTTGTGGCCTACAAGCAATTTGCCGATGCCACACGGGTGACGCAAGTGACTCAGAGCAACGCGATGAACCATCCGGGTTTTTCACCCAACGACGTGAAAGTGTCCAGGGAGTGAGCCATGAGCGAGATGGATAACCGCGTCACGTTGACCGTCAACAACATGGAATACGGCGGCTGGAAAAGCGTGGAAATCACGGCCGATCTGGAGCGCCAGTTCCGCACTTTCAAACTTGACATCACCTGGCAGTGGCCGGGGCAGACGGTGGACCAGCGGATCAAGCCGGGTGACCCCTGCGAAGTGAAAATCGGCCAGGATCTGGTGCTCACCGGCTATGTGTTCAAGGCTCCGATCAGCTATGACGGGCGCCAGATCAGCCTGAGCATCGAGGGCAGTTCCAAGACCCAGGATCTGGTCGATTGCGCCGCCAGAAACCAGCCGAACCAGTGGCAGGAGCAACCGCTGTTGAGCATCGTGCAGGCGCTGGCGATGGAGTACGGGCTGATGGTGGTCAATGAAATTCCCGAGACTGCACGGCTGACCAAGCACACGATTGTGCCGGGTGAAACGGTGTTCCAGTCGATCGACCGTTTGCTCTCGTTGCTGCGGGTGTTTTCCACCGATGACGAGCAGGGCCGGCTGGTGCTGGCCAAACCCGGCAGCGGTGGGCGGGCCAGTGATGCGCTGGAGTTGGGCAAGAATATCCTGTCGGCCAACGCCCCCATGGATCAGAGCCAGGTGTTCTCCGAATACCGGGTGATCGGCCAGCAGAAAGGTTCGGACAAGAAGAGCGGGGCGGCGGTCAGCGAGGTTGAATCCAGCGCGACCGATCTGAGCTTCAAACGTCGACGCACCACCATCATCAACGAGGGCACCGCGCTGACGTTCGAACTGGCCCAGCAACGCGCCCAGTGGGAGTGCGCCACCCGTATGGGGCGGGCGCAGACCACCACGTATCGGGTGCAGGGCTGGCGCCAGGCCAACGGTGATCTTTGGCGGCACAACACGCTGGTCAAAGTCACGGATCCGGTGCTTGGGTTCGATTGCGACATGCTGATCTCCAAGGTCACTTATTCGCTGTCGGCACAAGGCTCGGTGACCACGCTGCAAGTGGCGCCGCCGCATACCTTCGATCCTGATCCAACACCCCCCAAGAAAACTTCAGCCTGACACCCGACCCTGTGGGAGCGAGCTTGCTCGCGAAGGCGTCAGATCAGACACCGCTCTGGTGCTTGTCAGGACGCTTTCGCGAGCAAGCTCGCTCCCACAGGGATCAGCATCAACCTCACCTCTTGAGGACAATTCATGAGCCTACTGACACGCCTGCTGGCGCGCGGCACTGTCGTGCTCGCCAATTCGGCATCCAAGCTGCAATCGCTGCAAATGCGCCTCACCGCCGGCGAAGTGAACGACGACATGGAGCACTTCGAACCTTACGGCTTCACCAGCCATCCGCTGGCCGGTGCCGAAGGTGTCGTCACGTTCATCGGCGGCGACCGTTCCCACGCCATCGCTCTGGTCATCGCCGACCGCCGCTATCGCCTGCAAGCGCTGGCCGCTGGTGAAGTGGCGATCTACACCGACGAGGGCGACAAGATTCATTTCAAGCGGGGGCGGATCATCGACATCGAAACCGCCACGCTGAACATCCGCGCCAGCAGCGCGGTGAACTTCGATACGCCGGTGATCAACCAGACCGGCAAGATCGTGTCCACCGGCGATCAACTCGCCGGTGGCATCAGCCAGATCAAACATGTGCATGTCGGCGTACAGGCCGGCAGCGGCCAGACCGGCGCGCCGGCAGGAGGCAAGTGATGCTGATCAGCCAAAACCTCCACGCTGCACTGACCCGCTCCGTACTGATCAGCCTGTTCACTTGGCGCCGCGCCGCCGATGACGACGCCCTCGACGACGACGAACGTTTCGGCTGGTGGGGCGACACGTTTCCTACCGTTGCCGACGATCGCATCGGCTCGCGGCTATGGCTGCTGCGCCGGGTGAAACTGACCCGACAAACGCAGATGGACGCCGAGTTCTATGCCCGTGAAGCCTTGCAGTGGCTGATCGACGACGGCCATTGCAGCGCCATCGACATCATCAGCGAACGCCTCGACGCCCAGCGCCTGAACCTGCGCACGGTCCTGACCCTGGCTGACGGCGAACGTCTGGACATCAACCCCGATAACAGTTGGCAGGTGATCTATGCCGTTTGAAACCCCTTCGCTGCCGGTGCTGATCAAGCGCACCCAAAGCGACCTGGCCGGCGATTCGCTGCGCCAGTCCGATGCGCAAGTGCTGGCCCGTACCCTCGGTGGCGCGGCTTATGGTCTGTACGGTTATCTCGACTGGATTGCCGAGCAGATCCTGCCGGACAAGGCCGATGAATCGACCCTGGAACGCATTGCCGCTCTACGTCTGAACCAACCGCGCAAACCCGCGCAAGTGGCCACCGGCAGCGTTAGTTTTACCGCGACCGCCGGCGCTGTGCTCGACGTCGACACGCTGCTGCAAACCAACGACGGTCGCACTTATAAAGTGACGGCCGCACGCACCACGACTAATGGCAGCAACACCACCACGATTGCCGCGCTGGATGCCGGCAGTCTCGGTAATGCCGACGCCGGGCTGGCACTGACACCGGTGCAGCCGATTGCCGGTGTGGTCGGCAACAGTTTTGTGGTGCTGGCGCCGGGACTCAGTGGCGGTGTTGCGCGGGAAAGTCTGGAGTCGCTGCGCTCGCGGGTGATTCGTTCTTACCGCGTTATTCCCCATGGCGGCTCGGCCAGTGACTACGAGACCTGGGCGCTGGAAGTGCCCGGCGTGACCCGCGCCTGGTGTCGTGGCGGTTTGCTCGGGCCGGGCACGGTGACGGTATTCATCATGCGTGACGAAGACCCGCAACCGGTGCCGAACGATGAGCAATTGGCGGAAGTTCAGGACTACATCGAACCGCTGCGTCCAGTAACGGCGGAAGTGCACGTGCAGCGGCCGATTCAAGTGCCGGTGGTGTATCGCTTCAAGAGCGTCAACCCGGACACCACCGCTGTGCGTGCCGCCGTTGAGGCGCAGTTGCGCGACCTGCACAACCGCGAAGCCGATCTGGGTGTGCCGTTGCTGATCAGTCATATCCGCGAAGCCATCAGCAGCGCTGGTGGTGAGTACGATCACACGCTGACCGCGCCAGCCGCTGACGTGCCCGCCGGGCAAAGCGAACTGCTGACCTTCGGAGGTTGCGTATGGGGGGCATAAGAACCGCCGCGCAATATCAGGCGCAATTGCGCGCCTTGCTGCCCAGCGGCCCGGCGTGGGACCCGGAACGCGTGCCGGAACTGGAAGAAGTTCTGCAAGGCGTCGCCGTCGAACTGGCCCGCCTCGATGCCCGCGCCGCCGACCTGCTCAACGAGATGGACCCGGCCGGCGTCAGCGAACTGGTGCCGGACTGGGAACAGGTGATGAACCTGCCCGATCCGTGCCTGGGCGCCACGCCACTGTTCGATGATCGTCGTCTCGCCGTACGCCGACGCTTGCTCGCGGTCGGCAGCCAGGCTGTCGGTTACTACATCGACATCGCCAAAAGCCAGGGTTACCCCAACGCGACCATCACCGAACTCGAAGCCCCGCGCATGGGCCGCTCGCGTTTCGGCTCGGCGCACTGGGGCACGTGGGAAGCGCAGTTCATGTGGACGCTCAATACCGGCGGGCGCTTGTTGCTGGGTCGGCGTTTCGGCGCGAGCTATTGGGGTGAGCGCTTCGGCGTCAATCCGGGTTCGGCGCTGGAATGCCTGATTCACCGCAGTGCGCCGGCGCATACCAAGGTGCACATCAATTATGACTAGGGAGGGATGAGCCATGGATTATCCGAACAGTGTGCCCAGCGCCGGCTTGGTGAATGGGAAGTTTGTCGATGAGAACCCAATGACCGGAACCCCGGGATCGCTGATCCCGGCGGATTGGGGTAACGGAGTTACCCAGGAAATTCTCAGTGTGATCAATGCGGCGGGTCTGACGCCGGACGAGAAAAAATACGATCAGTTGCTGCAGGCGATTCAGTCGGTGACGGCCAAGGGCTGGAATCAGGATCTTGCATTGCCGCTGGTGGCACTGCCGCTGCCGACGGTGGCCACCGCCGATGGTCGGTTGACGGTCAGCCCGGCTGCGGCATCCACCAGTGGTGGCAGGGTTTCAATTGCGGCGGGCACTTATATCAGCCTCGGTCAGGAAGTCGTGAATGGTCAGTTGGGTCGTTCGCGCACGTTTGTGACGTCTGCCTGGAGCAGCGCGGATCTGTTGCCCAGCAGCCATTACTTTTTACGCGCTCAGGTCTCTGGCGGTGCGCTTACGTTCTATGTGCAGCGTGGCAACATCCATGACGTGACGCCCGAGTCGTTGAAAGGAACGGTAAACGGTGCCGCTGGGGGTGGCTTCCAGTCGACGGCACTGGACATGTGCCTGGCGTGGATCGTGACCGGCGCACCGGGCTCGGTGCCCACGGTTCGAACCATCTACAACCGTGCTCGTTTGACCTGGACTCAGACGGTCAACGGAACGGGCGCAATTTTCCTCCCACTGGATCCCCATGCACGTTCTGCACGATTGGTTGCCGGCAACCCGACACCGTCGTCAACCGCAGTGACGGCGGTTGGTTTTCCATCAACCGGCTGGGTGGGAGGTAACTATTGCTTCCTGTCGCCCATGATCGCTGGTAGCTCCAATAATGCTGGTGGCTGGAACCCCGCAACGGCTTCCCCTTGTGTGTTGTTCACCAACAACATCGTTAACGACGTGACGGTTTCAACGCTGGCCGCCAGTTTCGACCATGCCAATTTGCGCTCGCTGTGGCAGTGCTATCAGGCAGAGCACAACCTTGGTCAGTCGAACGCCGAAAGTGATGAATTGCTACTGAGCATGGGCATCAAGAGCCATCCGGTCACTGATTACAGCGTCGGTATCGCGGTCAATTTCGCCGATGCCGTCAACGTCCAATTGTCCTGGGAGCTTATTCGATGATCGTTATTCAGGAGCTTCATCAGTTCGACGGCGAAATGCGCCTTCCTCAACCTTCTGCCGCCCATGACTGGGACGGTGAGGCATGGGTTCTGAACGCTGACAAACAGACTGAACTGAATGCGCAGGAAGTTGAACAGATTTGCGTCAAAGTTGACGCCGCTGCCGACAGCACTCGCATCGCATTGGCCGGCGACCCGCTCAAAGCCATGGAATACGCCCAGGCCGCCGCCGACGCCCAGGCTTATCAGGACGCCGGTTACCCAAAGAAGGAAGTGCCACTGTCGGTCGCTGCGTGGGTGGTCAAAGGACGCACTGCCAAACAAGCCGCCGAGCAGATTCTGAGCAAGGCCGATCAACTGACCGACCATCTGCTGGCGCTGCGTACGCTGCGCCTGAAGGCCAAAGCGCAAATTCGCGCGCAGGCTGCCAAGGGCAACATGGATCTTGCGCGCAGCGCTGGTGACGAAGTGTTGGTTGCCATTCGCCAACTGGCCAGCGGCCTTTCCGGCTAAGCCGAAAACCTTCATTCAGCGTCACCCAAGCCCACTTCGTTGTGGGCTTTTTATTTTCAGAAAAACGGACCGTGTACAGGCACGCAGAAGACGCTGTGTCGACGCCGGTCATTTGTCATTTCAAAGGAACGAGCAACCTATGGATTATCCAAAAAGCGTCCCCAGCGTCGGCCTGGTCGATGGCCGCTTCGTCGATGAAAACCCGGTCGCGGGTACGCCGGGGTCGTTGATTCCGGCGGTGTGGGGCAACAGTGTCACCGAAGAGTTGCTAAGCGTTATCAAAGCCGCCGGAATCATTCCGGCCGAAGCCGCTACGGATCAATTGTTGGCAGCATTCAAAAAGCTTCTCAGCCTGGCCAGCCCCATGGCATCGCGCGTGACGGAAGTTTCCGGAACAAAGACGTTGATTGCCGATGAGCTGGGGCTGGTCTTGATCAGTGCCAATGGGGCCGATGTAACGATCACGTTGCCACCGGTGAACGCTCTTTCCGGTGTGCGCGACGTTATTGTCCGTCGAACCGACAACAGCGCTAACCGCTTGGTGGTGCAAGCCGCGGGCAATGATCGAATTCGCTTTCATACTCATTTGTCGGCAAACGGCTACCCGTTTCTGGTGCTGATGGGGGCGGGCGACTGGTGGCACCTGCGCAGCGATGGTTCGGGTAACTGGTGGCCGGTAGGGCGCTTCGATGGCAGTGCGTTGGGACGAATTGTATTTGAGACATCGACTGCGCTCAGCCCCGGTGGATATGGCGCACTCAACGGTCGTGAGTTTCTGCGTGCCGAATGGCCGTGGCTCTGGGATCACGCTGTTCAATCGGGAATGTTGCGTGCCGAAGCTGACCGCGCGGGTGGCTGGAGCAGCGGTGACGGCATCAAGACCTTTCGCGGGCCTGAGGTTCGCGGCGAGTTCCTGCGGATGCTGGATGAGCAACGCAATATTGATGCGGGCCGAGTGGCTGGCTCATGGCAGACGGGAACCAACATCGCCGGTGATAACGGATCCGCCCCTGCGGTTCACGCGATCGGCAATCTGGCGACGATCGGGGCAGATCCGACCGCTTTCCTCGGCCTGACGTACTACGTCACTGCCACTAATGCTGAAAACTTCAGCGCCCCGTATTGGGGAATGGCCCGACCTAGAAACATTGCGTATCCAGGTCGCCTGAAACTGATTTGAGGTATTTATGGCTTATTACTATGTCAACGAACTCACCGGGGAACTGACCGGGCCCGTCGAACTGCCGGTTTGCCCAGGCATGGGGGTTGTTGTACCGGGCAATGCAATCGAGTTGCCGCAAGTATTGCCTGCTGCGGACTCCGGGCATGCCTGGGTTTGGCGCAATGAGCGCGCCCTGCAAATGGTCGACTTGCGCAACCGCACGGTTTTTCGCAAAGACAATGGCAATCCCCAGTACTGGGCGCAATTGGGTTGCCTACCCGATCACCTCACTGCCAAGCCTAGACCGGGTATCTATCACTTCTGGAAGAGTGACGATTGGGAACTGGATGTCGAAGCCGAGCGCACAGGCCTTATCGCGCACGCGCAAATCGATCGGGACAGCAGACTGCGCGAAGCAGTCATTCGGGTTGCGCCTCTGCAATATGCCTATGAGTTGGGCGAGGCGAGCAGTGATCAGTTAACCACTCTGCAAGCGTGGAAGCGTTATGCGCTGGCGTTGGCGCGGATCGAGCAGCAGTCGGATTATCCATCGGTTATTGATTGGCCTGCGCCGCCAACCGCGTAACTCGCCACTCACTCAATAAAAACCTTACAGACGGCCCTGTGCTGCCGGCATTCGGCTGCCTGTAAAACCTAGAAGATGCCGACATGGACTATCCAAAAAACATTCCCGGCGTCGGGCTGGTCAACGGCGGCTTCGTCGATGAAAACCCGCTCGCCGGCACACCGGGATCGTTGATCCCCGCCGCGTGGGGCAACAGCGTCACGCAAGAAATTCTCAACGCGATCAAGGCCGCCGGATTGACCCCGGATGAAGCCAAAACCGATCAACTGGCCACAGCCATCGGCGCCCTCGTTGATTTCACCAAACTGAAAAATACCCCAACCACGTTGGCTGGTTATGGCATCACCGATGCGGTGGGGCGGTTGCTGGGAGTTCGACAGTTCGAGATGGTCGGGATCACGGTTTACAAGCCAAATCCCAAGGCCAAACGCATTCGTGTGCGGCTGGTCGGAGCTGGTGGCTCGGGGGGCGGCTGTGCACCGGTGGCAGCGGGTTATCACAGCATCGGCGGTGGCGGTGGTGGTGGCGCCTATGGCGAGAGTTTGTATGACGTGAGCGCGGAAATGATGGCCGGCGTGCCGGTTTCACTGGGAGCGGGTGGTGCTTCACGTAACGCGATGGGACAGGCCGGTGGTGGTGCTTCTTTTGGCAGCTACATGAGCGTGGCAGGAGGCATGGGCGGGCAAATCCTGACCTTTCCCGTGACAGCCTCGGCAGTCGGCTTCGTTCAGGGTGGCGCCGGAGGGCAAGCCGTCACCGGTGGCAACCTCGCTAACGCACGTGGAATTGGCGGTGGTTACGCCATGTACAACGCCAATTGGGGCGTATTGGCAGGCGGTGGCGGAGCGAGTCCGTTTGATGGCGGCGGCCCGTTGATGGGCCTCAGTGGCCCTGGCACTTCAGGGAGCCGAGGCTCGGGTGGCAGTGGTTCTTGTTCAACCAATGCATCCGCCTCTGTCCTTAGCGGTGTCGGCGGCAACGCCTTCTGTGAAATCTGGGAGTACGAGTAATGGCCGTTTATGCACGGATCGAGAATGGCGTAGTCGTCGAACGGATCGACACCGGTGACTACGCAATCAGCCAACTGTTTGCGCCGTCTTTTGTCGAGTCGATGGTGCGAGTGCCGGATGGTCAGGCGGTCGAAATCGGCGCGCCAATCAGTGAGTTGCCGACAACTGCCGAACCACTGCCCGCGCAGCAAAGTCCGGTGATCCTCCAGGCGCCGGTTGCTGCAGATCAAACGCCTGCGGCAGCGGAACGTAGCTGGCGTCAGGCATCCCTTTCAGCGACCGAATGGCTGGTCACTCGCCATCGCGATGAGCAGGAACTGGGGCGCGGAACCTTGCTCAAGGCTGCGCAATATCTGGAACTGCTCGAGTACCGACAAGCGCTGCGCGACTGGCCTGATTCGGCGCTTTTTCCCGCAGCGGATTCCCGGCCGTCAGTGCCGCTTTGGCTGGCCAGCGCGATTGGCTAAGGCCTGCGCGCCCACTGTATTTCAATCAAGGAGATGAACATTGGACTATCCCAAAAGTGTGCCCAGTGTCGGGCTGGTCAACGGCCAGTTTGTCGATGAGGACCCGATTGCCGGAAAACCCGGTTCGCTGATCCCGGCGACATGGGGCAACAGCGTCACGCAAGAAATTCTCAACGTTGTTCAAGCTGCCGGTCTGACGCCGAACGAGTCGTCAAACAATCAGTTGCTGGGGGCGCTGCGCAGCCCGGCATTGTTCATGACAGCGCCTCAGTTTGATGGCGGGCGCTCGGCAGCAACGTCCGAGTTTGTGCAGCGGGCGCTGGGCAGCTACGCAAGTGCTCGCGGTATATTCGCCGCCACCCAATTGACCCAGGCCGACGTTGGCTGCTCGATCGGTCTCGGTGGCAACGCGACGTATACCGTGACGCTTCCGGATGCCGCTGCGGTGCCGAGCGGTGCCACGATCAGCCTGCATTGCCGTAACAGCGCTCCCGTCACCGTGGCCAGTAAAACCGGCACGCAGATCAGCCCGCAAGGTGCTTATCTGGCGTCGATCGTTTTGAACAATGGTGAGAGTGCGAACTTCGTCAGAGAGTCTGGAGTGTGGGTGGTGTATGGCACCGCTGCGCTGAAGTACTCAACCAATTACGCCGCACAGTTCGCCACATCGGGATATCAAAAGTTTCCCAGCGGTTTGATCCTGCAGTGGGTAACGGGGGGCTCCGATGCGAATGGCAACATGACGGTGTCGTTGCCGATCAGGTTTCCCAATGCTGTCCTCGGCGGTGTTGCCAATGAAGGCTACCCGGCAGGTTGGGGTGCCTCCAACGTCACCGTTTGGGCATTTGACGGCGCGAACTCCACGACAACGACAGTGGTTGCGCGGGTCCGAAATGTGCTGGCTGGAAGTGTAAAGGCTGAGCCGGGAATCTCGGGTCGCGTTCTGGTTTGGGGGTATTGATCATGACGATTTATTTCTATGCACAAAGCCTTGGCTTTGATCGAGTCGACAGCGCACTTCCCGAAGTGCCTGACGGGGCGGTGGAAATCACCCAAGCGCAATACGCCGAGCTGTTTTCCGGGCAGGCGAGTGGCAAAGTCATCAGCGCCAGTGCCAGTGGTCAGCCCGTTTTGACTGACCCCGTCGTTTCTCCTGCAACGCTTGCCAGCCACGAGCGCGCATGGCGCAACCATGTTCTGCAAAACACCCAGTGGTTGGTGTTTCGTGATGCCGAAGAGCTGGAGGTGGGTGAGGGTACGACTTTACGTTCCGAGGAGTTCAAAGAACTCCTGGCCTATCGGCAGGCGCTGCGCGACTGGCCCAATCATCTAGACTTCCCGGAGGCAAGTTCGCGCCCGGTCGAGCCTGACTGGCTTGAAGATTTGCTGCGGGCCAATGGCTGAGCGGTTCGCTCTCAATCAAGGATAGATATACATGGATTACCCAAAAAACGTTCCTGGCTCAGGCTTGGTCGACGGCAAGTTTGTCGATGAAGATGCCATCGCTGGAACACCGGGATCGTTGATTCCGGCGAGCTGGGGCAACAGTGTTACTCAGGAAATACTCAGCGCAATTATCGCAGCGGGGTTGAGCCCGGATGAGCAGCAGACCGACCAATTGGCGCAAGCGATCCGGCAGTTGTCCAGACCCGACCCGATGCAACAATTTCCTGTGCAGGTGTATCGCAGGAATCTGCTCATTAATGGCGATTTCCGAATCTGGCAGCGTGGGGCGAGCAATCAGGCCCCCAATATCGGTGGTTACGTGGCAGACCGTTTTCGTTGCGACTGGAACGGCAACGCCGGAGTAAGTATCACGCGTCAGACGTTTCCACTCGGGCAAGGGGAGGTTCCTGGCGAACCTGCCTGTTTCATGCGCTGGCAACAAACTGCGGCAGGCGCAGGGGCAACGACTCACAGAATTTCACAAAGTATCGAATCGGTCAGAACACTCGCCGGTAGGACTGCGACATTGACGTTCTGGGCGCGATCCGATGCCGCGCGGCCATTGCAAGTCGCCATCGCTCAACAATTCGGTGTGGGGGGATCGGCCGCTGTTGTGAGGGTTGTTGACGTCTTTCAGCTGAGTACAACGTGGAGCCGACACACAGCAACGTTTCAGGTGCCTGCCATTTCCGGAAAAATGCAAGGGGCCAGCGATTGCCTGACATTGTCTTTCGACCTGCCTTTGAATGTTTTGCAGACGGTCGATCTGACCCTTTTGCAGCTGGAGGAGGGACCTGTTTCCACGCCTTTCGAAGTTCGACCACTCGCCGAAGAACTGATGTTGTGTCAGCGCTATTACGAAAAGTCTTTTGCGAGCGGAATACCGGTCAGGGCAAACAACGGAACCAACACCTGTATTTCGACATTCACCCAAGTACCGTCAGGCAACATGGGGCAATACGGTATGACCATCGGTTTTCTGGTGCAGAAAAGAGTTCAGCCCACCGTGACCGCGTATTGCCCGGCTGACAGCAGCAATCAAGTCTGGAATCAAACGATCAGCAAGGCATGCACTGGCACTACATTGCAAGGTGTAACGGATCGCAGTATTTCATTTGCAACTGTCACGCCTGTAGGAAGTGCCCCTGGGCAAACCTTGCAACTGGAATGGACAGCGGACGCGGAAATCTAGGAGAAAATTCATGACCTATCAATTGACCGCTTGCGGTGTACTGCGCACGGAGGATTCAGCGTTCATCCCACCTGATCCAACCAATCGTGACTGGCTTGAATATCAGGAGTGGCTTTTATCGGGCGGTCAGGTGCAGTCCCCCGAGGGAACACTTGGAGAAGCCGTAGAGCAGAGCACCCTGAAAAGTCTGGCAAATAAATGGCTGGCAGGCCTTGGCCGTCAACCATGATTCAATCGGGGCAATATCCAGGGAGGATCAAGCGTTATGCAAATAACTGAAAACAACCTTATCGACATCATGCCCAACGCCCGCTCCCAAGCGGGCGTTTTTGTTTCTGCGCTCAACAGTGCCATGGCTCGCCGCCATATCGACTCGCCCAAACGCGTCGCGGCGTTCCTCGCGCAAATCGGACACGAGTCGGGTCAATTGCGTTACGTGCGCGAACTGGGCAACAACCAATACCTGAGCAAATACGACACCGGCACGCTGGCGCTGCGCCTGGGCAACACGCCCGAGGCCGATGGCGATGGACAGAAATATCGCGGTCGCGGGCTGATTCAGATCACTGGCCGCAGTAACTATCGTCAGTGCAGCCTCGGATTGTTCGGCGATGATCGTTTGCTGTCCCTGCCCGAACTGCTCGAACAGCCACAATGGGCTGCCGAGTCCGCAGCATGGTTCTGGGAACAGAACGGCTTGAACGAACTGGCTGATCGCGATCAGTTCAACACCATCACCCGCCGAATCAACGGCGGGTTGAACGGTTTGCAGGATCGCCTGGAAATCTGGGCGCGGGCGAGGGCGGTGCTATGCCAATCCCCTGGCGAGTGATCGGCATCCTGTTGCTGGCCGCTGGTGCGTTTGCAGCGGCCTGGCAGTTTCAGGAGTGGCGCTACGGTCGGCAACTGGCCGAGCAGGCCCGGTTAAACGCCGAAACCCTCAATCAACTGACGCAGACCGCCGCCACCGCGCAACAGGCCGAGCAGGATAAACGCCTGGCGCTGGAGCAACGACTCGCGGCCAGTGAACAAACCCACTATCGAGCGCTGAGCGATGCCCAACGTGATCAGGATCGCCTGCGCGATCGTCTTGCCACTGCTGATGTGCGCCTGTCAGTCCTTCTCGACGCCGGCGACCTTGCCCCAGGCTGCAACGTGCCAGCCACCGCCGGCACCGGCAGCGTGGATCATGCAACCGTACGCGCCCGACTTGACCCGGCGCATGCTCAACGAATTATCGCCATCACCGACACCGGCGATCGTGGACTGATTGCCTTGCAGGCGTGTCAGGCCTATGTCAGAGCGCTGGTGCCCGAACATTTTGAATGAGTCTGTGTATTGAAAGCGCAACCGGCTCGTGTACGGTGGAGGCATTCCACACGATCCGGAGCACGCCGTGAAAGAGATCACTCAACTGGCCGCCGACCTTGGCCGACGTCTGCAACTGCTCAATGCCCACGTCACCACCGCTGAGTCCTGTACCGGTGGCGGGATTGCCGAAGCTATCACCAGGATCCCGGGCAGTTCGGCGTGGTTCGAGGCGGGCTACGTCACGTACTCCAACCGGCAGAAAACCCAGCAACTGAATGTGCCGGCCGAGTTGTTCGAGACGGTGGGCGCGGTCAGTCGCGAAGTGGTCGAGGCGATGGTGCGTGGCGCGCAGGACAAAAGTCTGGCGAGATTTGCCGTGGCGGTCAGTGGTGTAGCGGGGCCGGACGGCGGCTCGCCGAACAAACCGGTCGGCACGGTGTGGCTGGCGTGGGGTGTTGGCGAGGTAGTGACCAGCGAGGTTCAGCACTTCCCCGGCAACCGTGATGAAGTCCGCCGACAAACGGTGAAGGCCGCGCTAGAGGGGCTCCTGCGACTAGCGGCACGAGAAATCGAAAATCAGGGGTAGGCGATCCGCGAACGCTGTGGAATAATACTGGCTACTTATACAGGTGTTGGCCGTCAGGCCTTATTGATTACGTGAGGACTTTAATGGACGACAACAAGAAGAAAGCCTTGGCTGCGGCCCTGGGTCAGATCGAACGTCAATTCGGCAAGGGTGCCGTGATGCGTATGGGCGATCAGGACCGTCAGGCGATCCCGGCTATCTCGACTGGCTCTCTGGGTCTGGACATCGCGCTCGGCATTGGCGGCCTGCCAAAAGGCCGTATCGTTGAAATCTACGGTCCTGAATCCTCCGGTAAAACCACACTGACCTTGTCCGTGATCGCCCAGGCTCAAAAAGCCGGCGCGACCTGCGCATTCGTCGACGCCGAACACGCCCTCGATCCTGAGTACGCCGGCAAACTGGGCGTCAACGTCGACGACCTGCTGGTGTCCCAGCCGGACACCGGCGAACAGGCGCTGGAAATCACCGACATGCTGGTGCGCTCCAACGCGGTTGACGTGATCATCGTCGACTCCGTGGCTGCCCTGGTACCGAAGGCTGAAATCGAAGGCGAAATGGGTGACATGCACGTGGGCCTGCAAGCCCGTCTGATGTCCCAGGCGCTGCGTAAAATCACCGGTAACATCAAGAACGCCAACTGCCTGGTAATCTTCATCAACCAGATCCGTATGAAGATCGGCGTGATGTTCGGTAGCCCGGAAACCACCACCGGTGGTAACGCGCTGAAGTTCTATGCTTCGGTTCGTCTCGACATCCGCCGTACCGGCGCGGTGAAGGAAGGCGACGAAGTGGTCGGCAGCGAAACCCGCGTCAAGGTTGTGAAGAACAAGGTGGCTTCGCCGTTCCGTCAGGCCGAGTTCCAGATTCTTTACGGCAAAGGCATCTACCTCAATGGTGAGATGATCGACTTGGGCGTGCTGCACGGTTTCGTTGAAAAATCCGGCGCCTGGTATGCCTACGAAGGCACCAAGATCGGTCAGGGCAAGGCCAACTCGGCCAAGTTCCTGGCGGACAACCCGGAAATCGCCGCGAAGCTCGAGAAACAACTGCGTGACAAGCTGCTGACGCCGGCAGTGATCGACTCCAAGGCCTCTGCAGTCAAAGAGACTGAAGACGACCTGGCCGACGCTGATATCTGATTGCAGCGATGACCACCGCCGTACTCGATACCCTCGTCGCTGTGCGGCGAACCGCCATGGACCTGCTCGCACGCCGCGAGCACGGTCGAGTCGAGCTGACGCGCAAACTGCGTCAACGCGGCGCTGAGGCGGATATGATCGAAACAGCCCTCGACCGTTTGACGGAAGAAGGGCTGCTTTCCGAAGCCCGTTACCTTGAAAGCTTTGTTTCCTACCGCGCCCGCTCCGGCTATGGCCCTCTGCGGATTCGTGAGGAACTGAGTCAGCGTGGCTTGCAACGTGCCGATATCGAACTCGCCCTGCGCGAAAGCGGTATCAGCTGGCAGGAGCAACTTCAGGAAACTTGGCGTCGCAAGTTCTCCGGGCATTTACCGATTGATGCGAAGGAACGGGCCAAACAAGGCCGATTTCTGGCGTATCGGGGGTTCTCGATGGAGATGATCAACCGCTTGTTCAGCGGTCGAGGGATGGACGATTAAGCTGCTTCAATAAAAACGGCCCGCTATGAAAATAGCGGGCCGTTTTTTTTTGCCCTCAAATTACCTTGGAGGGTTCGCGCGAACGTTGCGCTGTTTGCGGTTTTGAATGAGCCCAGTTTTCCGGCAGGTTGATGTAGTCGATCAACTCCCTCAGACGCCCATGAGTGCGGGCATTGAAGGCAAAGGCCAGTCGCACCAGATGGCTGTACTGCGCTTCATCCTGCTCCTCACCGCTGTAGGCGTGTTGATGAAACTGGTCGCTCAGGCACAGATCGGCAAAGGCCTCCTGCATATGTTCCAGCGCTTGATCGCTGAGCTTGTGATGCATACGAATCACGAATTGACGCTTGAGCCAACGGCTGGAGTGGAAGTTGCTGTAGAACTGGTTGATCTGTTCCACCGCTTCCTCAACGGTGTAAACCAGACGCATCAGCTTCATGTCAGTCGGCAGGATGTAGCGATTGCTCTCCAATTGCTGGCGGATGAAGTCCATCGCGCCTTGCCAGAACGTTCCGCCGGGTGCATCCAGCAGCACCACCGGCACCAATGGACTTTTACCGGTCTGGATCAACGTCAGTACTTCCAGAGCTTCATCCAGCGTGCCGAAACCGCCCGGGCACAAGACCAGCGCGTCTGCCTCTTTGACGAAGAACAGCTTACGCGTGAAGAAGAAGTGGAATGGCAGCAGATTACCGGTGCCATCGACAGTGGGGTTGGCATGCTGCTCGAAGGGCAGGGTAATGTTGAAACCGAGGCTGTGATCGCGGCCGGCACCTTCATGTGCGGCAGCCATGATGCCGCCCCCGGCGCCAGTGATGACCATCATCCCCGAGCGGGTCAACGCCGCGCCGAGTTCACGGGCCATCGCATACAGCGGATGTTCGACGGGTGTGCGCGCCGAGCCGAACACAGTAACTTTGCGTCGGCCCTTGAATTGTTCCAGCACCCGGAACGCCTGCTCCAGTTCGCGCAGGGCCTGCAGGGTGATCTTGGCGTTCCAGCGGTTGTGGTCTTCCTGAGCCATGCGCAGCACGGTCAGGATCATGTCGCGGTAGATGGGGATATTCGGGCTGTTGGGGGAAACACGGTTGAGTTGTTCTTCGACCTTACTGATGAGGTCGGGGCCGCTTTCCTGAAAATGACGACTCAAGAGGTCATTCGGTTGGTAAGGCATTCAACGTCTCCTTCTGCACAGAGCGGGTGGCCCTGACGAGCGGCGTCAGTGCCGCGCTGCAAAAAACACACGATCGGCAGTTCCTTTCCTGCCGTTGAAAAATGATCGGGAATACTCTGAATCTAGACCCTTGCGCGCAATCGCGCTGACTTGATCATTGCGCCGCAACGTTTTGCCTGGCAACCGTTTATTGATTGTTCGCCGGTTCCTTCACCGCTCGTCCGAACCTGCGCCGAGCGGCGATCCCTCTGATTAACTAACTTACAGGCGTCGTACGACAGCTTTGCGTCACGGTGCACGCGATTCAAGGATTTGCGGGTGGCAAGGAGGCGGGACACATGGCCAGAGTGATTCTGGAGATCGATACGCAGCTGTATCGAATGTTGAAGGCATCAGCCGAGACCAATCACCTCAGTCTCGAAGAAGAGTGCTGCCGGCGCTTGGCCGGCGGCGAGCGCCGTTCGCACTATTTACAGGCCTTGCTGGCCGAATTGCGCGCCGAGGATGAACAGCGGCGCGCCAATTCGCGATGATTACTTCTTCTTCGCCGGACCGGCTTTCGGGCAATCCGATTCCTGGTAGCTGGCGGAGCCGATTGCTTTGTTGGTTTTCACTTCCGTGAAGTCGTAACGCATGATCGCGCCCTTGGCCATCAGCTTGCGAAACGACGGGTTGTTGCACACCGAGGCGCCCAGCTGGAAATACACGGCTTTAGGGTCAGCGCGCATTTTGTCGGCGTGGCTCTTCTGCACGCTCAGGTGGTTGATCAACTGCGTGCCTTCAACGGTAAAGCCCTGATCAAGAATGTCTTCGCTAATGGCGCGGGGCGTGCCGACGCTGCTCTGGGCGGCGACGTTGCGCAGCTCGCGGTTCAGATTCTGCTCACTCAGGGAGGCAGCCTGAGCGGTGAAGGACGACGCCAGCAGAATGGCAGCGGTGGGAACGATAAGGCGCAGCATGAAACTCTCCTGGTTCAGTGACTGGTGGTTCGACCAGCCACGTGACTGTGCGTTCAGTGGCGGCGAATTATAGGGGAGCCGGTCGGGAGGGTACAGGCTTGTGCCCGTCGCTCTGGTAAACTGCCGGCCTTTATTGCCCTGCCGAGTGTTGTTCGTGTCGAGTTTTCCTGCTTTTCGGCGTTATCCGCGATGAACCATGCCTCCAACGCCGTCGCTCGTCTGCGTGACCAGCGTGAAGATGAAGGCATCAAGCCGATTCAGGCCCGTGGCTTTCGCTCCGAGCGTTGCCGCGACTGTCGGGTGATCATCAGCCATTGCCTGTGCGCCTGGCGGCCGAGTGTCGAAACGCGTTCGGGCGTGTGCTTGATCATGACCGGCAAGGAAGTGTTCAAACCGAGCAACACCGGTTGGCTGATTGCCGACGTGGTGCGCGATAACCACGCGTTCATCTGGTCGCGCACTGAGCCCGATCCACAGATGCTGGCGCTGCTCAACGATCCGCAGTGGCAGCCGTATCTGGTGTTTCCCGGCGAATACGTCGAACCGTCGCGTGTAACAAACTCTGTCGCGATCGATAGCAGCAAGCGCCCGCTGTTCATTCTGCTCGATGCGACCTGGACCGAAGCGCGGAAGATTTTCCGCAAGAGCCCGTATTTCGATCGCTTGCCGATCTTGAGCCTGCTGCCCGACAAACTTTCGCGCTACCGCTTGCGCCGCTCGACCCGCAGCGAGCACCTGTGCACCGCCGAAGTCGCGGCGTTGTGCCTGGAACTGGCCGGTGACAGCGACGCGGCTTCTGCGCTGGACGCCTATTTCGACGTGTTCAGCCAGCATTACCTCGGCGCCAAACAACAGTTGGACATGAATGAATCGACGCCGGCCCACGCTGAGTTGCTGCCCTATATACGAAAGCCGCAGCCAGAGTTGGCGCAATAGTGGCCCATACTGTACAAGCCAGCGGCCGCGCTGCTTGACCACCCCCTCTTCGCTGGGCATGCTTGGCGCCGTTTAGGGGGCGGCCAAGGTTTGAAACGCCGTGTTTGCTGTTGATTGGCGTTGAACGTGCCCCTGTGGATATCGCTTGAAAGCGGCATCTTGAGTTGCTTTGGCCAGACCGGAATGCGCCGCGTCTGCCATCAAAAACAGGATCATTTGAAAAATGGCCACATACGACATCCTGATTGCCGATGATCACCCTCTGTTTCGAAGCGCCCTGCATCAGGCGGTGACGCTGGGCCTTGGCCCGGATGTGCGGCTGGTGGAAGTGGCGAGCATCGCCGAACTGGAAGCGCGCCTGACCGAAAAAGCCGACTGGGACCTGGTCCTGCTGGACCTGAACATGCCCGGCGCTTTCGGGTTTTCCGGGTTGGTCATGCTACGCGGCCAGTACCCGCAGATTCCGGTGGTGATGGTTTCGGCCCAGGAAGAAGCGTCGGTGATGGTCAAATCCCGTGAGTTTGGCGCCAGTGGCTTTATTCCCAAGTCCAGCGACCTCAGCGTGATTCAGGAAGCGGTGCGCAAAGTGCTCGATGGCGACGTGTTCTGGCCACCGCAGGCGTTCGAAGCGGTGAGCGTTTCCGACGAAGCCAAAGCCGCCAGCGATGGTCTGGCCAGCCTGACCCCGCAGCAGTTCCGTGTGTTGACCATGGTCTGCGAAGGTTTGCTGAACAAGCAGATTGCCTATGAGTTGAGTGTGTCGGAAGCGACCATCAAGGCCCACGTCACGGCGATCTTTCGCAAGCTGAATGTGCGCACCCGCACGCAAGCGGCTTTACTGCTGCAACAACTTGAGTCAATTCCGAGCCAATAATGGCTGGCGTCTTCACGCTTTTTTGACTTTTGTTGATCTAGCTTTCCCACTCCTTTTTGGTTGGTTTCTACTTTATGTCACCTTTCAAGGGCCAGACCGGCCTGAAACGCATCCTCAATGCCTCCGGTTACTCGCTGGACGGCCTGCGCGCAGCCTTCACGGGCGAAGCGGCGTTCCGCCAATTGGTACTGCTCAATGTGGTGCTGGTTCCGCTGACGTTCTTCCTGAATGTCAGCCGTGTGGAACAGGCCTTGCTGATTGCCGTGTGCCTGTTGGCGCTGATCGTCGAGTTGCTGAATTCGGCGGTGGAAGCGGCCATCGACCGCATCTCGCTGGAACTGCACCCGCTGTCGAAGAACGCCAAGGACATGGGCAGCGCCGCGCAATTCGTGGCTCTGAGCATGATCGCGCTGGTGTGGGCAGTGATTCTGCTTTAAGCGATTGTCGGCAAAACGATCTCGTCGCTGCGCTGCACCCCGGCGGTGAAAGCGCGGCACAGCTCGAGAAACTCGCGCATGGCCGAAGTCTGGTATTTCTGCTTGTGCCAGATGAAGTAGAACTGCCGCGCCAGGTCCAGATCCGGCGTCTCCACCGGCACCAGACTGCCGCGTCGGAACGCATCACGCAGCGCCAGCCGTGAGATGCAGCCAATCCCCAGCCCCGATTCCACCGCGCGTTTGATCGCTTCGGTGTGCTCAAGCTCCAGACGGATATTCAGCGAGCTGCGATGGTGCCGCATGGCCTGATCGAAGGTCAGCCGCGTGCCGGAACCCTGTTCGCGCAGAATCCACGCTTCGTGAGTCAGCTCTTCCATGCTTGCACTGCCGCGTCGGGCCAACGGATGCTGCGGCGCGCAGAACACCACCAGCTCATCCTCGACCCAGCTCTGCACTTCGATGTCCGGGTGGCTGCAATCACCTTCGATTAGACCCAGATCAATTTCGTAGTGGGCGACTTGCTGCACGATATTGGCAGTGTTCTGCACGTGCAGCTTCACCTGACTTTCCGGGTGGCGCTGCATGAAACTGCCGATAAGCAAGGTCGCCAGGTAATTGCCGATGGTCAGCGTCGCGCCCACCGACAGTGAGCCGAAACCGGATTTGCCGTTGAGCAGGTCTTCGATTTCCTTGGCCTGATCAAGCAGCGCCACCGCCTGCGGCAACAGCTGTTTGCCGAGGGCGTTGAGGCTCAGCCGTTTGCCGGCGCGATCGAACAGCTGGCAGCTGGACTGGCGCTCGAGTTCGGTGATCGAGGTGCTGGCGGCCGACTGCGAGAGGTTGAGCAGACCCGCAGCACGGGATACGCTTTCCTGCTGGGCGACGGCGACGAAGACTTGCAGTTGACGGAGAGTAAATCGCATATCGATATAACCGATAACCCTTATCTTAATAATCCAGTTAACAGATATTGTCGTCGCTATTAGAATGCGATGCAATTGCGCACCGTCGCCTTCAAAAGCCAGCGCAGACCCAATCTCCAGGAGTCAAACGTACATGAGCAACATGAACCACGAGCGTGTCCTCAGTGTTCATCACTGGAACGACACTCTGTTCAGCTTCAAGTGCACCCGCGATCCGGGCCTGCGCTTCGAGAACGGTCAGTTCGTGATGATCGGCCTGCAACAGCCCAACGGCCGCCCGCTTATGCGCGCTTACTCGATCGCCAGCCCGAACTGGGAAGAGCATCTGGAGTTCTTCAGCATCAAGGTGCAGGACGGCCCGCTGACCTCGCAACTGCAGCACTTGAAGGAAGGCGACGAGATCATCATCTCGAAGAAGCCTACCGGTACTCTGGTTCTCGATGACTTGAACCCGGGCAAGCATTTGTACCTGCTGAGCACCGGTACTGGCTTGGCGCCGTTCATGAGCGTGATCCAGGACCCGGAAACCTACGAGCGCTTTGAAAAAGTGATCCTGGTGCACGGCGTGCGCTACGTCAACGAAGTCGCCTACCGCGAATTCATCACCGAGCACCTGCCGCAGAACGAGTTCTTCGGCGAAGCGCTGCGTGACAAGCTGATCTACTACCCGACCGTGACTCGCGAGCCTTTCGAGAATCAGGGCCGCCTGACCGATCTGATGCGCAGCGGCAAGCTGTTCAGCGATATCGGCCTGCCACCGATCAACCCGCAGGACGACCGCGCGATGATCTGCGGCAGCCCGAGCATGCTCGACGAGACCAGCGAAGTGCTTGATAGCTTCGGTCTGAAGATCTCGGCGCGGATGCGCGAGCCGGGTGATTACCTGATCGAGCGTGCGTTCGTCGAGAAGTAAGCCCCACTGAAGAAGCCCCCATTGCCTGAATTGGCAATGGGGGCTTTTTTATGCCCGCGACATTCACCTGTAGGAGCTGCCGAAGGCTGCGATCTTTTGATCTTGCTTTTGAAGAGCAAAATCAAAAGATCGCAGCCTGCGGCAGCTCCTACATTGGGCGCGGTTTCAGATCATGGCTGGAATGACTTCCAGCACGCGAATCTGCTCAGGCGTCGGATAATGCCAGCGCACGTCCAGATCCCAGAATTGCGCGCCGTACTCGCGTTCCGGCGCCGGAGTTTGATACGCCGGACGCGGATCCTGGGCCAGACACTGTTCAATCAGCTCAACCAGCGGCTCATCAAGGCGCTGAGCGTGTGTGTGCGCTTGTTGCAGCGCCGAGTCCGTCCACTGCACGTCAATCAGCTGCGGCGCAGCGCTGGCGATGCTGTTGGAGGCTTCGGGAATGATGTCCGCGTAAGGCACGTAGGGTTTGATGTCGAGAACCGGTGTGCCGTCGAGCAAGTCGATCCCGGAGATAAACAACCGGTTGGCTTCGACTTTGTCCAGTTTCACCACGGATTGGCCGATGCCGTTTGGCCGGTGAGTGGCGCGGGTGGCGAACACGCCCATGGACGTGTTGCCACCCAGCCGTGGTGGACGCACCTTCAGGCGCGGTTTGTCTTCCAGTGCCTGATGGAACAGGAACAGCAGCCAGACATGGCTGACCTGTTCCAGACCCTGCACCGCGTCGCCCTGATCAAACGGCGCCACCAGTTCCAGCACACCACGGGCGGCGGGGGCCAGTTGTGGCTGGCGCGGGATGGCGAATTTTTCCTTGAAGCAGGAGCGCACGAAGCCGATGGGGGAGACGCTGTAAGTCATGGTTTGCATTCGAAGCGGGGGCGGGTGGGCATGATAACCCGGCAGACCCTATGGCTGGTGGAGACTGGGCTGACGCCATCGCGAGCAGGCTCACTCCTACAGGGTCATGGGTGTACACAAAATCTGTGTTCGCTGAAAATCCCTGTAGGAGTGAGCCTGCTCGCGATAGCTTCACCGCCGATGTCAGAGGCTAAACCCACCATCCAGCGGAATAATATTCCCGGTCATATAAGCCCCGGCGGTGCTGGCAAGACTGATCGCCAACGCCGCCATCTCCTCCTCGCGTCCCCAGCGCTTCATCGGGATCAGCGCCGTATCCTCAGCCAACGCCTTCTCATCATTACCAATATGCTGCGTCATCTTGCTCGGAAACCGCCCCGGCGCGATCACGTTGACGTTGATGTGCTGGCTCACCAACTCCCGCGCGAGAATCCGCGATAACTGATGCAGGGCCGCTTTACTCGGCCCATAGGCATACGCCTGCTCGCCGAAGGAAGAAATCCCCGCCACCGAACCGATATTGATAATCCGCGCCGGATTCGCCGCCGAGCCGGCCTTGCGCAACAACGGCAGAAACTGCTGGATGCAGGTGAACACCGACGTTACGTTGAGCTGCATGACCTTCTCCCAGCCTTTGACCGGGTAACTCTCCAGCGGCGCGCCCCAGGTGGTGCCGGCGTTGTTCACCAGAATATCCAGATGCGTGATCTGCTCGCCCAGGCGCGCGGCCAGTTCCTGCACGCCTTCTTCCGTCGCCAGATTCGCCGCCACGCCGTGGCACTTGCCCAAGGCGCTGAGCTCTTCAGCCGTTTGATGGCAGGCCTCGGCGTCGCGCGAGCAGACGTAAACGCGCGCGCCAGCCTCGACAAAGGCCTTGGCGATCATTTTGCCGATACCACGGGTGCCGCCGGTCACCAGAGCGGTGCGGCCTTGCAGGGAGAAATACGGGTGCATGGCGAGTCCTGAGTGCTAGGGATCAGTACACCCTAGTCGTCAGCCGCAGAAAGCGAAGCCACTATTTTCGAAAGGAATGGTGGGCCATGCGGCCAGCTTCGAGTGGCAAGCTGCAAGCTACAAGTTAACGCGGTGTGGCAACTTGTAGCTTGTAGCTTGTAGCTTGAGGCTGCTTTTAAGCTCTCACGCGCAGCGTGAGCCCCTTGAGGAAGTTGCGCAGCAACTGGTCGCCACACGGGCGGTAGTTGGTGTGGCCGACCTTGCGGAACAGCGCGCTCAGCTCAGGCTTGGACACCGGGAACTCGGCCGCCTTGAGGATTGCGTGCATATCGTCTTCTTTCAGTTCGAAAGCGACGCGCAGCTTTTTCAGGATGATGTTGTTGGTCACCGGCACTTCGATCGGCTGCGGCGGACGGCTTTCGTCCTTGCCACGTTTGAAGATCACCAGACCGTCGAGGAAGTGCGCGATGACTTCGTCCGGGCAGCGTACGAAACCTTCTTCGTCTTCTTCTTTCTTGTCGAGCCAGGTCACTACGTCGGCGAGCGCTACTTCCATGCCGCCGAGCTTGATGATCTCGACAACCTTTTTGTCGCTGATGTCGAGCATGTAGCGCACGCTGCGCAATACGTCGTTATGAATCATGTGAGTAATCCTGATAAGCGTTGTGGGCAGCACGCGGGCGCGCTGCCGGAATGTGTGGCGGCAGTGGAAGCCTTAGAACTTCTCTTTGCCGGACAGGTAGCGCCATTGGCCGACCGGGACCTTGCCGATCGAGACGCCGCCGATGCGGATGCGGCGGATGCCGATGACCTTCAGGCCGACCGCTTCGCAGAACTGGGCGATGATCCCCGGCTGCGGGTTCTTCATGGCGAAGCGCAGACGGTTTTCGTTCTGCCAGCTGGCCTTGACCGGCGGCAGCTCCTTGCCCTTGTGCGTCAAGCCGTGCTGCAAACGGTTGAGGCCGTGGGCGACCATGTCACCTTCGACTTCTACGATGTATTCCTGCTCGATCTTGGCGGCGTCGGCGGTGAGCTTGCGGAGGATTTTCCAGTCCTGAGTGAACACCAGCAGGCCGCTAGCCTTGGCTTGCAGGTCGGCGCTGGCGGTCAGGCGCAGGAAGTGCCCGCGTAGAGGGCGCTTGCTGAAGCGGTGCTCTTCGCTGAGGGTTTCGGCGCTCAGCGACTGCATGGCAGTTTCGACGTCCATGCCGGCCGGCGCGTTGAGCAGGATGGTCACCGGTTCCGGCGCGGTGGCCTTGGCGTCCTTGTCGAGCTCGACCTTCTGGTCGCCGACCTTGAATTGCGGCTCGTCAATCACTTCGCCGTCCACGGTGACCCAGCCGCCCTCAATGAACAGCTCGGCCTCCCGGCGGGAGCAACCGACCAGTTCGATGAGGCGTTTGGAGAGGCGAATCGGGTCAGTCATGACAGGGCCGTAACAAAAAAGGGGTGGGCATTGTACCTGTGTGGCGCCGGTTAAGCCCGGTTCCATTTCGGTAATGCTTTTTGTAGGAGTGAGCCTGCTCGCGATAGCCATCTGACATTCGACATTGATGGTGGCTGATCTGGCGCTATCGCGAGCAGGCTCACTCCTACATTGGGTTGGGTTGTGTCAGCCGTTACTGGAGCGCTGCTGGTTCTGGCGCAAGCGCATATGCAGCAACGGATACGGCTGGCCCATGCCATCCACCTCCGAGCGGCCGATCACCTCGAAACCCTGCTTGAAGTAGAACCCCAGCGCTTGCGGGTTTTGTTCGTTGACGTCCAGCTCATCGGCATTCAGATGCTGCATGGCATAGTTGAGCAGTTTCTTGCCCAAGCCCTGGCCACGATGATCGGGATCGATGAACAGCATTTCGATCTTGCCCGCCGCGACTCCGGCAAACCCGGTGATGCGCTGGTTGGCGTCCTTGGTGCAGATCAGCATCACCGCATCGAGATAGCGGTTGAGCACCAGATTGCGCAGCAGCTCGATATAGCTGTCCGGCAGAAAATCATGGGTTGCGCGAACCGAGGCCTCCCAGACCCGGGTCAGTTCCTGATAATCGCTGAGTTTCGGTGTGTGGATGACCGAATGGTGACGCATGCCCGTCTGCCTCTTGTCCGTTTCAAGGGAGTCCGTCCCCCGCTAAACGATAGCCGTAAAAAAGCCCCGCATCTTGTAAAAAGAGTGGGGCTTTTTGTAATTGTTGCGGTGTCTGGCTGGATATTTCTGTCGCCAGCAAGATCTCTCCCCCTCACCCCAACCCTCTCCCCCAAGGGGGCGAGGGGGAAGGGAGCTGAACTTCGTGCTTTTCAAACCTGAGTTCGACCGGATAGCTCAGGTCGATGTACCTCGAAAGAACAACACGGTCAGCTCCCTCTCCCTCTGGGAGAGGGCTGGGGTGAGGGGCTTTTGATCTTCAGATCAGATCTGCTCCGCCCACAGATCATATTCGTCAGCGTCAGTCACCTTGCACCAGACCTTGTCACCCGGCTTCAAATTGCTGCCGTTATCAATAAACACGTTGCCATCGATTTCCGGGGCATCGAAGAAGCAGCGGCCAACCGCGCCTTGCTCGTCGACTTCGTCCACCAATACTTCGATTTCACGGCCGATGCGCATTTGCAGGCGCGCCGAGCTGATCGCTTGCTGGTGCGCCATGAAGCGATCCCAGCGATCCTGCTTAACCTCGTCCGGAACAATCTCCAGATCCAGATCATTCGCCGGCGCGCCATCCACCGGCGAGTACTGGAAGCAGCCAACGCGGTCGAGTTGCGCTTCGGTCAGCCAGTTCAGCAGGTACTGGAAGTCTTCTTCGGTTTCGCCGGGGAAGCCGACGATGAAGGTCGAACGGATGATCAGATCCGGGCAGATTTCGCGCCAGTTCTTGATCCGCGCCAGGGTCTTGTCTTCGAACGCCGGGCGTTTCATCGACTTCAACACTTTCGGGCTGGCGTGCTGGAACGGGATGTCCAGGTACGGCAGGATCTTGCCGGCGGCCATCAACGGGATCAGCTCGTCAACGTGCGGGTATGGGTAAACGTAGTGCAGACGTACCCAGACGCCGAGGGTGCTCAGCGCTTCGCAGAGTTCGGTCATGCGGGTTTTCACCGGTGCGCCGTTCCAGAAACCGGTGCGGTATTTCACGTCGACGCCGTAAGCGCTGGTGTCTTGCGAAATCACCAGCAACTCTTTAACGCCGGATTTGACCAGACGCTGAGCTTCGTCGAGCACATCACCGACCGGACGGCTGACCAGTTTGCCGCGCATCGACGGGATGATGCAGAACGAGCAGCTGTGGTTGCAGCCTTCGGAAATCTTCAGGTAGGCGTAGTGGCGCGGGGTCAGCTTGATGCCTTGCGGCGGCACCAGGTCGATCAGCGGGTTGTGATCCTTACGCGGTGGCACCACTTCGTGCACGGCGTTGACCACTTGCTCGTACTGCTGCGGACCGGTCACGGCCAGCACGCTCGGGTGTACGTTGCGGATATTGCCTTCTTCCACGCCCATGCAACCGGTGACGATCACCTTGCCGTTTTCCTTGATCGCTTCGCCGATCACTTCCAGCGACTCAGCCTTGGCCGAATCGATGAAACCGCAGGTGTTGACGACTACAACGTCGGCGTCCTGATAGGTAGACACCACGTCATAGCCTTCCATGCGCAGCTGGGTCAGGATGCGCTCGGAGTCGACCAGTGCTTTCGGGCAACCCAGAGATACAAAGCCAACCTTTGGATTGGCCGGCGCAGGAGTGGTGGACATGTCTAACCTCGGTATTTTGTGACATCGCTTTCTTGGTGCGAAAGCCGACGGACGGGCGCTTAGGGCGCGCCTCTGATCAAAAAGTGCGCAATTCTAGCGGCGGGCAACGCACTTGACCAGCTTTATGCAGGGAAATACGACGAGTGCTGCGCTATGCTTCGCGCCGTTGAGCTTTACCAATTTTTTACAGTCAACAAAACGTCTGTAACAACAGGTAAAACAGCGCATGCTGCACCACAAAGCATAGTGCTTCATTCAAGAAGCCGGTTCTGAGAAGTAGGAGTGTTGGATGGGTCAGGCAAGTAGTCATGCGGCAGGCGCCGAGGGTTCGGCCTCCAAACCGCTGAGCATGCTGGTCGCGGCGGTCGGGGTGGTTTACGGCGACATCGGCACGAGCCCGCTGTACACCCTCAAAGAAGTGTTTTCCGGCGCTTACGGCGTATCGGTCAATCACGATGGCGTGCTGGGCATTCTGTCGTTGATCTTCTGGTCGCTGATCTGGGTCGTGTCGATCAAATACATGATGTTCGTGCTGCGCGCCGACAACCAGGGCGAGGGCGGCATCATGGCGCTCACCGCGCTGGCGCGGCGGGCGGCGGGGCATCGCAAGAAACTGCGTTCGTTGCTGGTGGTGTGCGGGCTGATCGGCGCGGCGCTGTTTTATGGCGACAGCATGATCACCCCGGCGATTTCCGTACTGTCGGCGATTGAAGGTCTGGGGCTGGCATTCGATGGTATCGACCATTGGGTGGTGCCGTTGTCGCTGGTGGTGCTGGTGGCGCTGTTTCTGATTCAGAAACACGGTACGGCGCGGATTGGCATTCTGTTCGGGCCGATCATGGTCACCTGGTTCCTCGTCCTCGGCGCCCTCGGTGTGTATGGCATCAGTCACGCGCCAGAAGTGCTGCATGCGATGAACCCGATCTGGGCGGTGAATTTCTTCGTCGTTCATCCGGGCATGGGCGTGGCGATCCTCGGCGCCGTGGTGCTGGCGCTGACCGGTGCCGAAGCGCTGTACGCCGACATGGGCCACTTTGGTCGCAAGCCGATTGCCCGGGCGTGGTTCATCCTGGTGTTGCCGGCGCTGGTGCTCAACTACTTCGGTCAGGGCGCCTTGCTGCTGGAAAACCCGGAAGCAGCGCGTAACCCGTTCTATCTGCTGGCACCGAGCTGGGCGCTGATTCCACTGGTCGGTCTGTCGACGCTGGCCACGGTGATCGCTTCACAAGCGGTGATTTCCGGCGCGTTCTCCCTGACCCGTCAGGCGATTCAGCTCGGTTACATCCCGCGCATGTACATCCAGCACACCTCCAGCGACGAGCAGGGCCAGATTTATATTGGCGCGGTGAACTGGGCGCTGATGGTCGGCGTGGTCCTGTTGGTGCTCGGTTTCGAGTCCTCCGGCGCACTGGCCTCGGCCTACGGCGTGGCGGTGACCGGCACCATGCTGATGACCACCATTCTGGTGTCGGCAGTGATGCTGCTGCTGTGGAAATGGCCACCGATCCTCGCGGTGCCGGTGCTGATCGGCTTCCTGCTGGTGGACGGCCTGTACTTCGCCGCCAACGTGCCGAAGATCGTTCAGGGCGGCGCATTCCCGGTGATTGCCGGTATTGCGCTGTTTGTGCTGATGACCACCTGGAAACGCGGTAAGCAGTTGCTCGTCGATCGCCTTGACGAAGGCGCGCTACCGCTGCCGATCTTTATCAGCAGCATCCGCGTGCAGCCACCGCATCGCGTGCAGGGCACCGCCGTGTTCCTCACTGCGCGCTCCGACGCCGTGCCGCATGCGCTGTTGCACAACCTGCTGCATAACCAGGTGTTGCATGAGCAAGTGGTGTTGCTGACGGTGGTCTACGAAGACATCCCGCGCGTACCGCCATCGCGGCGTTTCGAAGTGGAAGCGCACGGGGAGGGCTTCTTCCGGGTGATCCTGCACTTCGGTTTCACCGACGAGCCGGACGTGCCGCAGGCGCTGAAGCTGTGTCATCTGGATGATCTGGACTTCAGCCCGATGCGCACGACGTACTTCCTCAGCCGTGAAACGGTGATTGCCTCGAAACTTGAGGGGATGGCGCGTTGGCGTGAAGCGCTGTTTGCGTTCATGTTGAAGAATGCCAATGGGAACTTGAGGTTCTTTAATTTGCCGTTGAACCGGGTGATTGAGTTGGGTACGCAGGTGGAGATGTAAGCCTCGCCTCAACTGAAAAGCCCCCGTCAGCCTTGTGGTTGGCGGGGGCTTTTTTGTGCCTGCACATAAGCTTCCAATCCACTGCAAATCCCCTGTGGGAGCTAGCCTGCTAGCGATGGCTGAGTGTCAGACAGCACATCTTTACCAGATCCACCGCAATCGCTAGCAGACTAGCTCCCACAGGGTTAAGTGGTGCGTTCAGGCAGATCGGTTTCAGACTCGGTCTTCGTCCGCGCAGGTCGTGGCATCAGTGTCTGTATCACATCATCAAGCAAAGCCTTGCCCATCACCGTCAGGTAATGCGCAGCCCAGGCATGACGGTCGGTGTCTTTGATGAAGGCGGCGTCTTCTGCGAAGGATTTGGCGAGGGATAGCAGGTCGGAGGATTGGGACAAGGCATCAATGATCGGGATGCCGGCTCGGACGTTGAAGAACGCTTGATCCGAGTTGTAGAGGAAAGGGGTGAAGCCGATGGTTTTAGCGTTTGCTAGTCCGTGCAGATCAGTTTCGGTCATCGTGTTACTCCTTGGTTCGAAGTGCCGCGACTTTCGTTACCACGCGAAAGGGAGGCAACTGTACGCAGGGTGGTAAACCGGGAACCAAGGAAACCGGCACGCCCGAAAGCGTCCCACGCACAGCCGCCATAACTTGATGGACGTACCATTGCGCTGGTTTCTCCGGGTTACCACACCCGATCGCTGAATGGGTCAGCGACGTCCGGAGAGTATCCCGTCAAAAAACAGCGCAATAGAGCGGCACAGCGCCCAGATACGAGTTTCAGAGTTTGCCTACAAGGTCTGTGGGCGTCATCTGATATTGCGAGACGAGAAGTAAACAAAATTACACGTCATCTACAAAGTGAACTCATGAAGTATGTCTTGAATTTTTTCAGGTGCCGGTTAGGAACTGTCTCTCAGACTCAACTGGTGCAGCGCTTTTTCTCAGAAGCGATATTGTTTGGCATCCAAGCACATCCTGCGAAGTAATTCGTTGGCGCTTGACGGCGACATAACATGGGAGTGCAGCATTCGCGAAAGATGGGCGTACTCCAGCCGCAATCCAGTCGCGAAAATTCCTGGATCATCCGATCCGATGACCACACTGACAGGGCCGTCTACAGGATGCTTGCCAAGTCCCAGCCAGTTTCGGGAGTGGTGATCGTTGTAGGACTGGTGAATGCTGATTCGCAGGTTGCTGCTAGGTAGCGTTTCAATAGCAATCGAGCGTTCGCGCAGCAAGCGCAGCACCGCGTTCTGAATGGTGCGGATGACTTTGGGGCGCAACACATCGTTCTCCCGTGAAACGACCTCATCGTCGCGTGCGGCCTTCAGCTCTTCAATGCTCGCGCCGATGCCGTGTCGGCGCAGGAAGTGCGTGAGCGCGTTGGCGTTCCGTTGACGGGCGTTGGCAAAGCAGCGGGCTTCGAACCGGCGATTGGGATCCACATCGTCCACGCTCACGTTCTGTGCCAGAGGATCAAGGGAGCGCAGTTTCCAAGACTCAGCGAGAAGATCTGGAGTGATGTGGGGATCGTTCCAGATCTTCATCGACAGCCGCTCGATCTCCGCTTCAATCAACAGCAGGCTGTCAATGTGGGTACGCGTCGACAAAAGCATTTCTCTGGCGAATACCAAATCGTCCAGCCGCTCTTCGGCTGGTATCACCACATACCCACTGACTGCTTGCCACCACGTTTTCGGATCCAGTCCCGATGCGGTGCCGTGACCGATCCTGCAACCCGCATCGAAGTCGAGAAAGATCACTGCCTCGTGGATCGCCCGTATCCCGGAGACAATGTGTCCGAAGTCTTCGCCAGCATGATAGGTAAAGCGGCGAACCCCTGCTTGGCGCATGCGTCGGAACACCGGGGCGAAAACTTCGGGGCCAGCGTGGCGTTCATTGCTGGCGGCATCGATGCCGCGAATCAGAGTTTCCAGCCCGTGTGTGCGCTGGATAAGCGCCACGAGTGCTCGCGCACGCTGATCGGATTCGCGGCGCACTTTCGCATCCCGGCAAATCGCGCGCAATTTCTCTCCGGTAAAAAAGCTTTCGCGCTCCTTCTTATCGGTCTGCTTGACGAAGTGCGGCACCAGTCCCAATCGCAAGCGCCGCGAGGAATACGGGATATAGCTATGGCCGAGTTGCTCTCGCAAGTTTCCAGGCCATTGGTCATCCCCGGTTTCCAGCCGCCGGACACGGCTTAACAGATCCGACAGAGAGCGATACTCGCGTGCTTCGCGCATCAACCCGGTCGGTCGCGCCACACCTTCGCCGAGAAACTCCAGATAGCCGCGCAAGATCAATCCGAGCAATTTCGCGGTGTCATCAGGCGTCATTTTCGGGGTGAAACGGCCCTCCAGAAAATCAACACCTTTTTGATGTCCGCGCTCTATCTGACGGAACCGTTCGGCGTAGTCCTTTTCTGTTGCCTCACGCAATTCGTTAAGAGTGATGCTCTGAAACTGGTCGAAGCCTTTCTGATCCACTTGCTGGATCAATAGCCGACAGAACTGCGCGCGCAGCAGTGCGTAGTGCCAGAGGAGCAGGCCGCAGGATTGATCCATGCGGTTCTCATCGAAGCCTTTGAACAGCGCCACAAGTTGCCAGGCTTCCTTGACTACTTTCGGTGTTTGAGAAGACAGACGCCGCAAACAGTGTTCCTGGGCGCGTCGATAGGCCGCGACCGGCGGCTCGCCAAACGTCGGTCCAACTTTCCCGGCAGCGTGGTTCAATAGGTGTGCCTTCAGTGCGGCGGCGCTTGTGACCCGCAGCATCAGACGCTCCGGAGAAAGATCCGGATCCTCCTGTTGCAACAGGCGTTTCACACCGTTACCGATTGGAATCCTGATGCCGATGTCTTGTTTGAGAGTCTTTGCCGTAAGGCCACCTACCACCTGTTCCGGTCGTTCCAACGCATCGAACCAGACCTTTTCGGCCTCGGTGGTGCCGTTGAGGTGCAGATGGGTTTCGTCCAGCCCTTCGGTCCGGCACAGGTGATCGAGAAACGGATCATCATCCACCGGGAGAGTGGAATCGCACTGCCATGCATGGATTCGGGCGATAGCACGCTGCAACTCATCAGCTGAAAGCGTGGCGCCGGATAAATCCAGGCGCTGAGCCATCCAAGCCGACGTTATTAGCAGTGGCGGAACTACCAGCACCAGATCCTGCCAAGGCTCAAGCAATCTTGCCCGGACCCGAATCGAACGGTCGTTGCCTTCGCACAAGAATATTTCGCCGAGACAGGCCAACAACTCCGGCAGACTGCCATTTAGATCATCGTCTGTGACTTTCTGCGGCTTTTGCACCCGCCCCAGGCGCAGGCTGCCCGGATGCTGATCGGACGCAACGGTGCGGCCATTGATCCGCTTCACAATCCGAGCGATCCGGTTCTCGACCGCCTCATCAGTCAGCGCAGGATGCAGTCGGCGCATTTCCAAAAAACGTCCCGTGCTGTGGGCGTCGTTCAGGGCTGACTGTTGCTCCGGAGTGAAAGGTCCGAGCGCACCAATCTTGGCGGACGCAGACTTCGCCAAGAGTTCGAAGGTGCGCAGCAAGTCGAGATTGCCTAGCACGCACTTGGCATAGTCCACCAGCTCTCGGGCTTCGAACAGCTCATTGGCGAGGGGCGAAAAGAGCTCGGATTTATTTCGTGACATTGCGTGGCACGACGTTGAGGACATCGTAGAAGCCATCCATTAAAACGGATCGTTGGTTGTCAGACTGAATGACGGCGCCGATCTTGATTCGGATTTTGGGTGGGGTCAGCCATTTTTTGAAGTTCGGAGCAATGTCGAAGTTTTCTGTAATCTGTTTTTTGCTCCAGCTCTTCAGTGCTTCAAGTACGGCGTCTTTTAACAAGCTAGGGGATACTCCATTTTTGTTCTCATCATCGTTAGGGTTGAGGAAGATCCAGACCAGCGGGCAAGAAAGAAGGATGGCTGACAGAGTGTGGAGTGATGCATCCGTTTTACTGCTACCTGTACGCCCAAGTGCTTCGCGGAGCGGTTTGTCGGAAATTTTTGGGCTTTCCTTACGCCCGGGTAGACCCGACGTAATCACGAGGATGCCGTGCAAGATGTTGGTGATCTGCCGATGCAGAATCTGCCCGCTTTTCCAAGACGATGTCACCTTGTCATCCAAGTCCATAAGATCATCATGGATGCGTGAAGCAATGCGCCCCAACATTGACGGAGAAATATCAGCGTCTAAGTGAGCGCTGCGGGCAAAAATGTGCCATTCCTTGAGGTTTTTTACAAAAGTGCCGAACTGACTATCATCTTGGGCATACGTTGATTGTTCGTCTTCCGTTGACTCTTCCTCGCTCTGCTCGTCGTCTGCCTCGACTGACAGGTTCAGGTAGTTTTGTGTCTTTTCACGCTTGAATGGGGGAATGGTGGCGGAAACGGCATATGAGGTCAGGTCGCTGATATCATTAGACATCAGCAGGTCGCCTATAACGGCGAATAGTGAAAGTGCTGAGAGTGAACGAAATACTTCCCCGCGCTCACTGAAGCGCTTGTAGACGATGAGACTCAAAATCTCACTGAATTTTTCAGTACGATTATCTTGTAGGTCATCGATCGAAAACCAACCTACGCCCTGTCGAACTTGCAGTTTCACGGCGTCCGTAAACGAAAAGCTGTTGAGCCATTGCAGTGTTGGCACGTCGCGTTTTTTTTCTGCAATTTCGCCCCTCAATTCTATCACTGTCAGCTTTTCGCCTTCCTCACTTGCGAGGCCATAAATTCGCTGCAAATTGTCGTTCCACGCAGATCTTTGTGTTAGGCCAACTGAACCAAACGAGCTTGCGGGAAGTTTTCCAATTTCTTGCCGTCGAGATCTGTCTATGTTGCCGATGCGCGCTGCTATTTCTGAAAGTGACGGAGTGGATTGCGTCCACAAAAAGCGAAAGATGGAAGTCCGAATATCTTTATCGACGTTTTCCGAACGACGCATCATCGTCATGGGCAGCGCGAGGGCAAACAGGGCCCTTAGTGCTCCCCCGTTGAGGGTTTCAAGACCCTGGGCAAGTGCCAATGCAAGACAATGCAGCACGACTGCTCTGACTGGATCAATCGGGACGCCGAACTGTAGTAGATCGGGTGCGTCATCCTGATTTGAGAGCCACTCGAAAGCCGATCTCAACGCGTAATCGAAATTGCCTCTTTCGATGAGATCGGTGGGGACTTGGCTGGCTCTTAGTCGAGTTTCGAATACCTTAACAATCATCTGGCGGCTGGATTTTTGATCGTCCTGATTGAGTGCCTGCAGATAACCTATTACTAGGCGCAAGTGCTCCATGGATACGAAGTCGAAGAACGACTGCGACTGACCATCTCTTTCGAGGAGCAACTCCCGTATCCGCTCGGTTGCCCACAAAGGTAGATCCTGCCCGCTCTCCTCACTCAGGCTTGTCTTAACAGTTACTCCAGATCTCTGCATGATGCCACCCAGAGGCAACATCGGAATTCGGTTCTGTGGGGGGACGATTTTCAGAAGGTACTGTTCTTCCAGTTCGAGCACAGCATGGCCGAGATTGTGTTTGTCATCTCCGATAATGTCAGGGTCGTACTTCAGGACTTGACCGCCGAACGTGCGGTAAATATTGCGTCGTAACAGTCGGCCATACAGATCCAGATCACCGGAAAGCAGCAGAACAAGGCGGGGGGAGGTGAGGTATTTGCGGATGGTCTCAAGGATCGTGTGACCATGGTTGAAATTGGTGTCAACGTCATCAAAGGCAAGGACGAATGCTTTTTTCTGATTGAGCATGCTCAATGCAGTTTCCAGATAAACGCCAAACTTGAGCTCGAACGATCGACCCTTTTTGGCTTTGTGTAAGCCGCGGCTCATGACCCAACTTGCATCTTCCCACTCGTTACCGTACGCCGTATTTGGTCCGATTCCATCCAATAGACCTAGGCCTTCAGCCAGAGCTTGCCGTGCTTTTTCCATCTTGCCACTGTCGTCGGCCACATGTGAAATAGCTGCTTCGATCATCGACAAAATGACGATGATGATGTTTTCTTTGGTTTCGATGAGCGTCGGGTCAATCATCGGCAATACGTGAAGCTTATGGGCTATTTCCCCGATCTCATTCTCTTCCGGTCGATTGAGTTTTTTCGGCAAACTGAGTCGGTGTAATGCGTTAAGAAGAAACGTAGTTTTGCCGCTGCCACGTCCACCCTGTATGAGCATGGCATTGTGGATACGTGTGTAGTTCAGAGAGGTTTCTTTGATCTCTGCGTAACTGTTTTCGCTGTTGTCAGAAATACTGTTTACTTGCTCGACGATAAGAGCATCGAGCCGCTTGAGTGCGTCCCGCTGCAGTATGTCACTACTTTCGTCAAACTTTCCTGTCGCGCTACTTGCGAGGTTGATGACTAGTGGCGGCTGGCTCATCGTCGGTTTCCCTTCCTGAAAAATGTAGGTAGTTTACTTGGAAGGAGTCGTGATGGCGAGGTAGTGGCCATGCCGTCGTGTCTTAATTAGGATCAACTGCTTTTCTTTTAGGCAACTAGGAATCACCCACAAAAAAGCCCCCGCTCTGGGGGGCTTTTTGTGGGCGTGGCTCAGATCACTCTTCGGCGACCGAGTCCTTGCTCTGACGCTTCTCGATCAAGTCCACCAAGCGCTTGGCCAGCGCTGGGTAGTTCTCGTCGAAGTGGTGGCCGCCAGGCAGTTTCACCGCCTCACCCACCGCAGTCTTGTCCGTGCAGCCACTTTCATCGGTCTCTTCTTCACCGTAGATGCACACAACCTTCGCCGCTGGCAGCTTGGCCATTTCCGGGCCGGTGGCGGCTTCTTTGCCGGCGTTACCCAGCCAGCCTTCGACTTCGATTTCGAAACTGCCGGTGCGGGCGAAGGCCAGCAGGATGATTGCGTCGACGCGTTGCTGCTCGGTTTCTGGCAAGCGGTTGTAGATCGCTGGCAGAACGTCGGCACCAAACGAGTAACCGGTGAGGATGAAGCGTTTGGTGCCCCATTTCTGCCGGTAGTGCTGCATCAGTTCGGTCAGGTCCAGGGCGCTTTGCTCCGGGCTCTTGTGCTGCCAGTAGTAGCGCAGGGTGTCGATGCCGACGACCGGGTAGCCGATCTTGGCCATTTCACCGGCCACGTCGCGGTCTAGGTCGCGCCAGCCGCCGTCACCGGAGAGGAACAGGGTCACGGTGTCTTTCGCTTGGCCGGCCGGCACTTCAACCACCGGGATCGCCAGACCGCCGTTGGCCTTGTCGCCGCCGACGAGGATTTTGCGCAGTTCGTTGTTCAGCACTTGCGGCAGATTGATGTCGTAGTCGCTGATGCTGGTTTCGGCGTTTGGTTGATCGCGTACGAAACCTGCGCTGGCGTCGTCCGGGTTATCGTTCCATGCCACCAGCCAGTGGCCGTGGGCGGCGGATTTCGGCAACAGGTGAGTGCAGCCGGGTTTTTCCAGCGCCAGGTCCACGGAAATCGCTTGGGCCTTGTCGTCCTTTTGCTCGGACAACCAACGCCAGGCCAGCACAGCGCCTGGACCGATACCGCTGACCAAAGTGGCCGGGCCGTTCAGTTCGCGCAGACCGGTTTGCAGGGCGCGGCTTTGCAGCAGGCAGTCCTCGGGCAGAATCACCTGAACGATTTGCGCCGAGGCGCTGCGGCTCAGGGTGGTCAGTTGTTTTTCAGAGAGTTTCTGGTCGTCGTTGACCGCGACCAGCACCTGCGCCTTGGGTTTGGTGCCGGGGATGACGCGGGTCAAAACGGTGCCGTCTGCCGCCGTAACAGGTTCGAGCGTCGGTTCTGGTGCCGGGCGTTTCAGGTACCAGTAACCGCCGCCGGCAATCACGGCCAGCACGATCAGTGCGGCCAGGATGTACTTCAGGGAGCGTTGAATCATCAGCGTTTCACCAATCCAGTCAAGCCGCCCGCGATCAGGGCAGCAGTGTCGGCCAGCGCCACCAGCGGATCGAGTCCGGCGGGCACGGCCATATAACGGGGTTCCCAGTCGGGCTGGAACTTGTCTTTGAAGCGGCGCAAGCCTTGGAAGTTGTACAGCTGCTCACCACGGCGGAAAACCATCGAGCCCAGACGCTGGGTCAGCGGTGCACCACGCCGGGGTTGCAACCCCGACAACGGCACCATGCCCAGGCTGAAGCGCGCGTATCCGTGACTCTTATAGTGTTGAATCAGGCCGACCATCATGAATTCCATGGTCAGCTTGGGGGCGTCCGGGTGCGCGCGCATCAGGTCGAGACTGGCCAGATCGTGGCTATAAGTCTCGAGCAGGTTGGCGAACGCCACCGGGCGGCCTTCGAAGCGAATCACCGCGATGCGGAAATGCTTCAGGTAATCGTCGCTGAAGCGGCCGAGGGAGAAGCCTTTCTCACGCACGTTCTTGCCGGTCAGCCACGCATCGGAAATCACTTTCAGCTCGTCCATCGGCGCCTGACCCGGCTCGTGGATTTCCAGCGACAGACCGTCGCGGGTGCCACGGTTCCAGGTGTAACGCAGGTCCTTCATCTCTTTGCCCTTGGCTTCCAGGTCAAAGCGAAGCAGGTCGACCCGGGCCTCTTCGCCCAGTTTGATCGCGGTCAGGCCGATGTCCATGTAGTACGGCAGGTTCTCCGCGCGCACCTGGTAGAACACGGGGCGGGCGTGGTGAATATCGCAGAGGTCGCGAAACTGCCAGATCATCTCGGCGCGTTGCTGGCTAGGGCCGATCGGATCGTACAGGGCCACCAGACTGCGGCCACGGCGCGCGTACATCAGGAACGCTTCGTCGTTCTGGTGAAACAGCAGCGCCTTGTCACCGGTCAGGGCGAGGCCGCCGTCGGGTTGCGACGAGGCCATCAGAATCTTCGCCGCGCGATCGAGTTCGTCGGGCGTCGGCAGGTGAATGACCGGGCGTGCGGTGCGCAGCAGCCAGGTCAGCGCGATCACCAGCAACAGCACAGCAGCGCCGAGCAGCGAGCGCAGGCCACGCGGTGCGTCAGCGTCGAGGGTGAACTGCCACCACAGTTGATGGCTGTAAGGCACGTCCTGATAGGCGAACAGCAGCAGCCACGTCGAAGCGCCCAGCACACAGAGGCTGGCCACCAGATACAGCGGCGAGAAGGGCAGTTCGGTCAGGCGGCTCGGGCGATAGAACGAGCGACGGAACACACCGAGCAGCGCAGCCGTCAGGGTCATCAGCGTCGCTTCCTCCCAGTCGAAGCCTTTAAGCAGCGAGAGCAGGGCGCCGACCAGTAGCAGAATAGTGGTCAGCATCCACGCGGCCGACAGGCGCCGACGCAGACCCTGGGCGAGCATCAGGCAGAGCACGCCGATCAGGCTGGCGCCAAAGTGCGAAGCGTCGACCAGTCGATGAGGAATCAGAAAACCGATGTGTTCCAGACGTGTATCGATTTCCGGGGTAGCGCCGGAAAACAGCAGCACCACACCGGACAGGAACACCAGCACCGCCAGAATCGGTGCCGCCAGACCAGACGCTGCACGCATGGTCTGAGTCTGAAACAGGCGCTGACCTTCGTTGATCAGCAGGAATACGCAGGCCACCAGCAGCGGCAACACCACGTAGATCAGGCGATACAGCAGCAGCGCCGCGGCCAGTGGTGCGGCACCGAGCTTGTCGGCGAAAGCGGCCAGCAGAATCGCTTCGAACACACCGACGCCGCCGGGTACGTGGCTGAGCACGCCGGCAGCCAGTGCCAGCAGATACACCAGCAGGAACGCACCGAACGGAGGAGCTTCTGGCAGCAGCAGATAAAGGACCGTGGCGGCAGCCGCAACGTCGAGGGCGGTAATGATCAGTTGCAGGAAGGTCAGGCGACGCCCCGGCAAGCGCAGCGTGCGGCGGCCAACCCTGACCAGCAGGTTGTCGCGTAACGGTTGTTCCGGCAGGCGCCGACGGTAGATGCCGATAGCCAATACTGCGCCAAGCGCCAGCACGACAGCGGCGATGGTGCCGAGCAGGCCTTCGGACAACCCCAGCGCCTGCGAGGCAGCAGGCAGGTCGCTCAGCGTTGCCAGTGCGGCCAGCGGCGGCAAGGCGCAGCCGAGCGACAAACTGGCGAACAAGGTCATGTGCGCGACTTCCGACGCCCCCAGACCCAGTCGCGCATATAAACGGTAGCGAACCGAACCACCGGACAGCAGCGACAGGCCGATCGCATTGCCGATCGCAAACGCGGTGAAGCCGCCCAGCGCCAATGTGCGCGGCGGCAAGGTCACGCCGGCATAGCGGCTGGCCGACCATTCGTAGCCGAGCAGAATAATGAAGCCGACCACGGTCGCACCGAAGGCGCCGATCAGCGCGGGTTTCGGCACGTCGAGAATCGAGTCGTGCAGCGCATCGAGATCGAGTTCGGCAAGCAGATGGCGACAGGCAATCAGCGCAATGGCAAACAGCAGCAAAGTCACCGCCAGACCAATCGGTTGTCGGTATTTGCTTAACCGATCCAGCAAGCGCAAACGCTCGGGTTTGATCGGATGTTCCGCTGTGACGGTGTCTTGTGGATCAGACGAGTTGGCGCGCATCAATCACCTCTTGGATTGTGCGCGACAGGATGGAGGTATCCAGCCAAGTTACCAATCCCTGTAGAAAAAAATAATCACAAAATACTACGCCTCTCGCCGGGTATCGGCGAGGGCAGTTCCTGGATTGCAGAGGCCTGGCCTGCGACTCAAGCATAGTCGCAAGTGAGTACTTCTGAAGATCCCAAGCGGTTCACTGCACAGTGACAGATCATTGTTGCGAAAGGACTTTTTCAACAGATACAAAAAAGGCCACTCTTTCGAGTAGCCTTTTTTGATGTTTGGTTGCGGGAGCCGGATTTGAACCGACGACCTTCGGGTTATGAGCCCGACGAGCTACCAGACTGCTCCATCCCGCGTCTGTGTGGCGGCATTCTACAGGCGAACGGCGAGGTGTCAACCGCTAATCCCATAAAGGGTCAAATAAGTGTGCAATCGCGTCAAACGGTCGCAGGTGGTGCGTTAAGTTTCGGAAATGCAAAGAATTCCTGTTTGGCGATCCTTCTCTATAAGAAGAGGAAATCCACAAAACAGACGCGCACAAAAAAGGCCACTCTTTCGAGTAGCCTTTTTTGATGTTTGGTTGCGGGAGCCGGATTTGAACCGACGACCTTCGGGTTATGAGCCCGACGAGCTACCAGACTGCTCCATCCCGCGTCTGTGTGTCGGCATTCTACAGAGGAACGCCGGGGTGTCAACCCGCAATCTGGATAAAAACTGTTGAGGTTCAATTGGTTAGCGTCTTTTCTCGGGTGTTTTTTACGCTGCGGGGCAGGTGGAGCAAGGCTTTCAGCTCTATTGGAGGCCTCTCGTCGATTGATAAAATAAATTCAACGGACATTTCCTACCGCCTGGAAAGAAGATTCATACCACTGGTGCTATATACAGGTGTCAGTGAGATACTGCCGGTCCGGCTTGCCACATTCCTTTTTCTGACATGACTCAGCGAAAAATCATCCACATTGACTGCGACTGTTTCTACGCCGCCATCGAGATGCGCGATGACCCGCGTCTGGCCGGCAAGCCGTTGGCAGTGGGTGGTTCGGCGGACCGGCGCGGGGTGATCGCCACCTGCAACTATGAAGCGCGCGCGTATGGCGTGCGTTCGGCGATGGCGTCGGGGCATGCCTTGAAACTGTGCCCGGACCTGACCATCGTCAAGCCGCGTATGGATGCGTATCGCGAGGCTTCGAAAGAGATTCATACGATTTTTGCCGATTACACCGACCTGATCGAGCCGCTGTCGCTGGATGAGGCCTATCTGGACGTCTCGGACAGCGCGCATTTTGGCGGCAGCGCTACACGGATCGCCCAGGACATCCGCCGCCGCGTTTCCAATCAATTGCACATCACCGTTTCCGCTGGCGTGGCGCCGAACAAGTTTCTGGCAAAGATCGCCAGCGACTGGAAAAAGCCCAATGGACTGTTCGTTATTACGCCAGACCAAGTGGAGGACTTCGTCAGTGGCTTGCCGGTGAGCAAGTTGCACGGTGTTGGCAAGGTCACGGCCGACAAGCTTGGCAGGCTCGGCATCATTGACTGCTCGCAGTTGCGTGAGTGGGACAAATTGGCGCTGGTGCGCGAATTCGGCAGCTTTGGCGAGCGATTGTGGAGTCTGGCTCGTGGGATCGATGACCGGTTGGTGCACAACGACAGTCGGCGTCAGTCAATCAGCGTGGAAAATACCTACGACGTTGATCTGCCGGATCTGCGCAGTTGCCTCGACAAACTGCCAGAGCTGCTGGAAACCCTGAAAACCCGTATGGCGCGGATCGATAGCAGTTATCGGCCGGGCAAGCCGTTCGTCAAAGTGAAGTTTCATGATTTTACCCAGACCACGCTGGAGCAGGCCGGGGCAGGGCGGGATCTGGGCAGTTATCAGTTGATGCTGACGCAGGCGTTCAATCGCGGCGGGAAACCGGTGCGGTTGTTGGGGGTTGGGGTGAGGCTGGAGGATTTGCGCGGCGGGTTTGAGCAGATGGAGTTGTTTGAACGGTAGATTTGCGGTGTTTGTCAGGGCCTCTTCGCGAGCAGGCTCGCTCCCACATTTGGAATGTATTCCACCCTGTGGGAGCGAGCCTGCTCGCGAAGCTTTTAGCTTTTAGTTCGGCCCCGGATCAGCCACCAGGCGCCCGGCATCCTTGGTCAGCGACTTGAGAAACTCGGTCTGCAACTCAGGATCGTTACGCGTCAGTTCGATCAGGCTTTGTTCCAGCTCGCTGGCTTCTTCTTCCAGACCCAGTTCCGACAGGCGCTTGACCCGGTGCACCCACTGGCTCACTTCGTCGTCTTCCAGATCGTCGTAAATCAGCCCGTGCGCTTCCAGCAACTTGCCACGCAGATGACTGCTGATCATCAGCGATGAATCAGAATGCACGTCATCCTTGGCATCTTCGACGCTGATCTGCAGTTTGCCGACGTGATTGAGGTCATTTTCGGCAAACGGACTGTCGAGCAGGTTCAAGCGCAGAACACCGTTGCGATCGGTGGTCATGTCGAAGGTCTGCTTGCCAGCCTTGACCTGCACCGGACGCTCGCTCCACGGCAGGCTCGAATACTCCGTGCGCTTGTCGCGCTGGACTTCATCGATGCCGGCCAGATTCTGCTGCGCACGACCGTTGGACTGCACGTTCATGAACGGGTTGAGCCCGGCGAAACCGTAACTCAGCCAGTCCTTGGTCACGCTGTCCGGCAAATTGCCGAGGGCAAACACGTTGACCACGTTGGCGCCGACGCCACCGACTACGGCCACCGCGCCCAGCGGAATCTCGTAGACCTCCCGCCAAGGCTGGTAGGGCGTGTAGCGATCGTAGCGACGCGTCACTTCGAACTCGGTGACTTCGAAAGTCTTCTGTTCGTTGATTTTCACGCGTCGCTGCGGCAGCTCAAGCTCCTTTGGCTCACCGACATCAATCTGCAGGCTATGGTCGAGCAACTTTCGCTCGACCCGCTCTTCGTGCTCGCTGCGTTGTGACATGTGATTGGCACAGCCGCTGACCAGCAGGGCACCGCACAGGGCGGTGCCTCCGAGGCCTAAGGTGTTTCGCTTGAACATGACGTCTCTATCTGGTTTCAGCGGCGGATACGGGCCTGCAGGAAGGACAATACGTCAGCCACTGGCAATGCTTGCGCTTCGCCTTCGGTACGGCTCTTGTATTCCAGGTTGCCTTCGGCGAGGCCGCGGTCGCTGACCACGATCCGGTGAGGAATGCCGATCAGCTCCATGTCCGCGAATTTGATGCCCGGGCTGGTTTTCTTGTCGCGATCGTCCAGCAGCACTTCGAAGCCGGCCGCCGTCAGTTCGGCGTACAGCTTGTCAGTGGCTTCACGCACCTGCTCGGTTTCGTAACGCAGCGGTACCAGGGCGATCTGGAACGGCGCCAGGGTGTCGCTCCAGATGATGCCATTTTCGTCGTTGTTCTGCTCGATGGCAGCCGCGACCACGCGGGAGACGCCGATGCCGTAGCAACCCATTTCCAGGGTGACCGGCTTGCCGTTCTCGCCCAGCACTTCGCACTTCATCGCCTTGCTGTACTTGTTGCCCAGCTGGAAGATGTGCCCGACTTCGATGCCGCGCTTGATTTCCAGGGTGCCTTTGCCGTCCGGGCTTGGGTCGCCGGCAACCACGTTACGCAGGTCAGCCACGGTCGGAACGGGCAGGTCACGCTCCCAGTTCACGCCGAAGTAGTGCTTGTCGTCGATGTTCGCGCCGATGCCGAAGTCGCTCATCAGCTCGACCGAACGGTCGATGATGATTGGCAGCGGCAGGTTCAGCGGGCCGAGCGAACCGGCGCCGGCGCCAATGGCGTCACGCAGTTCGGCGTCGGTGGCCATGACCAGCGGGCTGGCAACGCCAGGTTGCTGGGCAGCTTTGATTTCGTTGAGTTCGTGGTCGCCACGGATGACCAGCGCGATCAGCTTGCCTTCTTCTTCGGCACGCACGATCAGGGTCTTGATGGTCTTTTCAATCGGCAGATTGAATTTTTCCACCAGCGCCGCGATTGTTTTGGTGTCTGGCGTGTCGACCAGGCGCAGCTCTTCAGTCGCAGCAGCGCGCGAGGTTTCGCGTGGCACCGCTTCGGCTTTTTCGATGTTCGCTGCGTAGTCGGAACCGTTGCTGAAGACGATGTCGTCTTCGCCGGACTCGGCCAGTACGTGGAATTCGTGCGAACCAGCGCCACCGATCGAACCGTTGTCGGCTTCAACCGGACGGAATTTCAGGCCAAGACGGCTGAATACGTTGCAGTAGGCCTGGTGCATGCGGTCGTAGGTGACTTGCAGTGACGCCTGATCAGCGTGGAACGAGTACGCGTCCTTCATGATGAATTCACGGCCACGCATCAAACCGAAGCGTGGGCGGATTTCGTCACGGAATTTGGTCTGGATCTGGTACAGGTTGATTGGCAGCTGTTTGTAGCTGCTCAACTCGTTGCGCATCAGATCGGTGATCACTTCTTCATGGGTCGGGCCCGCGCAGAAGTCGCGACCGTGGCGGTCTTTGATGCGCAGCAGCTCAGGGCCGTATTCTTCCCAGCGTCCCGATTCCTGCCACAGCTCGGCCGGTTGGGTGCTCGGCATCAACACTTCCAGAGAGCCGGCAGCGTTCATCTCTTCGCGAACGATGGCTTCAACCTTGCGCATTACCCGCAAGCCCATCGGCAGCCAGGTGTACAGGCCGGAGGCGAGTTTGCGGATCATGCCGGCGCGCAGCATCAGCTGATGGCTGATCACGACCGCGTCGGAAGGCGTTTCTTTCTGTGTGGCGAGCAAAAATTGACTGGTGCGCATGGTTGGCCGTTGTCGGTTGCTATGACTGGAAATGACTCCGCAGTGTACCGGCGAGTTTTGCCGACGTACAGGCGTGAGGTCAGTGGGGAGGCACGACGGCGGGATTCCTCCCGCCGTCGGCGAAACGTCTTACGATTCTTCTGCGACCGGCGTCGGCACAGGCTCGGGCGTTGGCGTCGGGCCTTCGCGGCGGCTTTCCTGAAACCAGTGCAACGCGATCAGAATCAGCGTCGGCACGCCGAGCAGTGCGGTGATCAGGAAGAAGCTGTGATAGCCGAACTTTTCCACCAAAACCCCGGAATACCCGCCCATCAAGCGCGGTAGCAGCAGCATGATCGAGCTGAGCAGGGCGTATTGCGTGGCGGAGAACTTCAGGTTGGTCAGGCTCGACAGATAGGCAACAAACGCCGACGTCGCCAGGCCCGAGCTGAAGTTGTCGAGGGAAATGGTCACCATCAGCATCTGCAGGTTCGGGCCCATGTCCGCGAGCATGACGAACAGCAGGTTAGTGGCTGCCGAGGCCGCGCCGCCGATGAACAGGATCGGCAGAATGCCGAAGCGCACGATCAGCAGGCCACCCATGCCGGCGCCAACCAGGGTCATGATCAGGCCGAAGATCTTGCTGACGCTGGCAATCTGATCCTTGGTGAAACCCTGATCGATATAGAACACGTTGGCCATGACGCCCATGACCGTGTCCGACATCCGATAGGTGGCGATCAGGCCGAGCAGCAGCAGCGCCTGCCAGCGATAGCGCAGAATGAAGTCGTTGACCGGTGTCAGCACCGGTGCGAGGCCGCGACGGCCCATGGTCGACAGACACAGGCCGGTGAGCAGCGTATAGAGAATCGCGCGCAGGAAGGCGCGGTCTTCCAGCAGCAGGTCAAGCGGGCTCATGTCACCGAACAGCACGCTGGCGAAATCAGTGTTGTAGAGCTGGGTGAACATTGCCGGCACGGAGACCAACAGAACGATCAGCACAAAAACTGACATCAACTGATGCATGAAGGTGTAGCGCCCGGCCTGCAACTGCGTGCGCAGCGGCACCGGCGGCTCGCGCATCAGCAGAGTGGTCAGCAGCGCGGGAATCATCAGCGCACCGAACAGCGCATAAGTGCCGGCCCAGGCTGAATGCTGATAATTGAAGCCGGTAGAGCCGAAGCCTTCGGCGAAGAACAAGGCGCCGGCCGTCGCCAGCAGTGCAGCGACACGGTAGCCGGACATATAACTGGCGGCGAGGGCGGCCTGACGGTTGTCTTCGGCGATTTCCAGGCGATAGGCATCCACCGCGATATCTTGAGTGGCGGAGGCGAAAGCGACGACGACTGCAATGGCGATCAGCCAGGACAGATGCTTCTGCGGATCGCAGAAACCCATGCCGATCAGGCCGAGAATCACCAGGGCTTGTGAGAGCACCAGCCACGAACGGCGACGGCCAAGCTTGCCCAGCAACGGCAGACGCCATTGGTCGAGCAAAGGTGACCAGACCCATTTGAACGCGTAGGCCAGACCGATCAGGCTGGCATAGCCGATGGTTTCACGGGCCACACCGGCCTCACGAAGCCAGACGGAAAGCGTTGAAAACACCAGCATGTACGGCAGGCCGGCGGCGAAACCGAGCAACAACAGCACGAGCGTCGAAGGACTGGCATAAGCGGCTAGCGCGGCGCGCCAGGTTTTACGGGGCATGGGCTGAAGTCTGCCTCAAGATTGCGAAAACAAAGCGCGCACTCTAACCGCTGTGCTCTACCGGACGCCAGCCATGGCGCTGAATATCCACACGATTGTTCAGGACGGTGATGCCTTCCATGCGCAATCGGGCCCGTTGTTCATCGCCCGATGGGCTGCCCACCGGCAGGCTGATCCGACCGCCGGCGCCCAGTACACGGTGCCAGGGCAGTTTTGTATCGCCGGGCAACTGACTCAAGGTGCGGCCGACCCAGCGGGCGGCGCGCCCCAACCCGGCAAGTTCAGCTAACTGACCATAGCTGACGACTTTGCCTTCGGGCACTTGAGCAAGGGTGGAGTAGAGCGCCGTGCGTCGGATTTGCGCTTCACTGTCACGGTCGTGGGGCTGCTCTGTCACGGGCGCGGTTCCTGAACATTGGCGGATTTGAAGCTTCAAGGGTAATCCGTCGGTGCGTAGTTGAGAAATGAACTCATTGGAAATCGTCCGGTCAGTCCTTGTCAGGGTCTTATTCCTACGGATAATGCCGACCTTTTCGCAAACTTGAGCCATAGATTCGCTTATGTTTTCCAGATCCTTGCTGTGCCTTGCTGTTTTCAGCGCGTCCACGCCCCTGCTTGCCGACACCGTCTGGTTGAAGAACGGTGACAAGTTGAGCGGCACTATTACCGTGTTCGATGGCGGCAAGCTGTTGATCCAGACCAAATATGCCGGTGCGGTCACGATTGACTGGAAAGAGGTCAAAACCCTGGACAGCGATCAGCACTTGCTGGTCAAGCAGGATGCCTACACCGGTGAAGTGTCCAAGTCGCTGACCGCCGCCGAAGATGGCAAGGTCACCCTGGCCAACGGAGAGGCGCCGAAAACCGTCGAACTGGCGAGCATTCAGCAGATTCTCAAGCCGAAACCGGTGGTCGAGGATCTGGTGTGGAAGGGCAATGTCGACCTGGCGCTGGACTATCAGCGCGCCGAGAAGGATACCGACGACTACGATGTCGGCTTCAAGACCACGGCGCGCCATGGTCGCTGGCGCCATACCGCCGAAGGTGAGTACAACCGCGAAGTGCAGGACGACGAAACCACTACCAATAACTGGCGCGCCGAATATGCACTGGACCGTTTTCTCACCGATCAATGGTTCTGGCAGGGTCGCCTGAACTACAAGCGCGATCACATCGAAGAGCTGGCGCGCCAGCGTGTGGTCGGTACCGGTCCCGGCTACCAGTTCTGGGATGATGAGTTGGGCGCATTCTCGCTGGGCTCGCTGCTTAACCGCACCGACTACGAGTATCGCGATGGCAGCAAGGATAACTTCTATTCCGTCGCGATGAAGTGGGATTACAACCGCTACCTGATCGGCAAGAAGGTCGAATTCTTCACCAACGGTGAAGTGGGCAAACCGCTGTCCGGTGTTGCCGATTACGCGCTGGATGCTGAATTGGGACTGCGCTACAAAGTCACCGACTGGGCCTCGCTCAACCTCAAGGCCGAGCGCGATATCATCAGCGGAACCAATGATGCGGACTTGAACAAGACCCGTTACACCGCCGGGTTTGGCGTGGCCTGGTAGGGCACAAGCAAAAGATCGCAGCCTTCGGCAGCTCCTACAGAGGATTGATGTACATCCTGTAGGAACTGTCGAAGGCTGCGATCTTTTTTTGCGCCCGGAAAACAGACGCCCACAAAAAAGCCCCGCTTTTAAGGGCGGGGCTCTTTTCTAAAGAAGCTACAAGTTAGATAACTTGTACTTCTTCAGCTTGCATGCCTTTCTGACCGCGGGTAGCGATGAAAGAAACCTGTTGGCCTTCTTTCAGGCTTTTGAAGCCGTCGGATTGGATAGCTTTGAAGTGAACGAACAGGTCGTCACCGGATTGTGGAGTGATGAAGCCGAAGCCTTTTTCATCGTTGAACCACTTAACGGTACCGGTTTGGCGATTAGACATGGTGTAACTCCTTGAACAAAGATAACTGCGACTCAGGAAGAACCCTGGCCGAGACTGAGTGCAAAGAGCAGGAAAAATTCTTGTAGATGGTTGGATCGAAATTCAACATATCGTGTAGAGATTCTCAGTGACACAAGCAACACAGTGACGCCACCTTAACCCAGTTTCCGAGAAGTGCCAATGCTTCTTGCGAAGGTTTCTCTGTTTTCGGGATCGGCGGTGTGACGGTTCGTCGCCAAACCCCGTATTTCATGGGTGTTCGGCGAGAATTGCACCGCGCACTTTGAACCCGGCGGCGCGCCCGGTAAGATGCCGGACAGAATTTTTCAACCTCGCTATTCAGGACACCCCGCCATGAGCATCAAATCGGACAAGTGGATTCGCCGCATGGCGCAGGAACACGGCATGATCGAACCGTTCGTTGAGCGCCAGATGCGCGGCAGCGATGACAGCCGTGTGATCTCCTACGGTGTATCGAGCTATGGCTACGATGTACGTTGCACCAATCACTTCAAGGTGTTCACCAACATCAACTCGTCCATCGTCGACCCGAAAAACTTCGACCCAGGCAGCTTCGTCGACGTCCACAGCGACGTCTGCATCATTCCGCCGAACTCCTTTGCACTGGCCAGCACCGTCGAATATTTCCGTATTCCACGCAATGTGCTGACCATCTGCCTGGGTAAAAGCACCTACGCGCGTTGCGGCATCATCGTCAACGTAACGCCGCTCGAGCCCGAGTGGGAAGGCCACGTGACGCTGGAGTTCTCCAACACCACCAACCTGCCGGCGAAAATCTACGCCAACGAAGGCGTGGCACAGATGCTGTTCCTCGAATCCGACGAGGAATGCGAAGTGTCCTACAAGGACCGCGGTGGCAAGTACCAAGGCCAGCGTGGCGTGACCTTGCCGCGCACCTGATCGGTCCATCCGACAGATCGCGGGAATTCTTTGGCGGGCAGACACTCTATGGGGTGTACTGCCCGTTTTTGCTTCCGGCAAAACGGGCCTTCGCCGAGGAGTGCCCTATGAAGATCGATCCGCAAATCACTGCCGAACTGGCAAGGCTCGAGCCCAATCAGATTGGCGTATTGGCCTGGTCATTGCTGGCGCATCCGGCGCTGAGCATGGCCGGCGGAATTCCCGGACAGCCCGATCCCGATACCCCTAACGAACAACCCACTGAACCTGGCGAACCGACTCTTCCGGACGAGCCGCCACCGGCTCCGGTTGCCTGATCTGCATTGAAAATGAATGGCCAGTCAGATGAGGTCTGCAGAGACTTCAACTGACTGGCCATATTTCGTTGTCACCGATGACGAAGATTCTGCAGCTTTCATCCCTCTCGACTGGATATCCCCCAGTAAAGGCGCCAAATGCCGGCAGCAGACTGATGCGTTCGCCGAGCCTGAAACACGCCAGGCGCAAGCTTTGTCGACCCTTGCCGTGCAGCCGATAGACCGGGTGTACGTGACCCGCCAGCACGTGCCTTTCAGGATGTGGGTCAGGTTCATGCTGCAAGGCGAATGGCCCGAGCAGCAGCGGTTCCGGCACCACACGGATGTTCAGCGATTCAGGCGGATCACCAGCGCGTTTGTCGTGGTTGCCGCGAATCAGCGTCATCGGCAGCTCCGCGTGGCGCGCACGCCATTGCGCCAGCGCACTCAGCGTCCCTGGGGCATGAGAGCCGGGTCCGTGCAGGAAATCGCCGAGAAAGATCAATAAGCGGCAGGGCATCTTTGTCAGCAGCTGATCAATTACGGCGATATTGCTCGCCGTGGTGCCATGCGGGACCGGTTGACCAAGACTGCGGTAAGCCGCGGCTTTGCCGAAATGCACATCGGCAATCAGCAGAACCTGTTGCGCGGGCCAATACATGGCTTTCTCCGGCAAAAGCCAAAGTTCTTCGCCGGCCAGACGCACCGGATAGCCTGAATTCATGCGGATTTATCCTTGTCGGCGCTGTTCTCGAGATCACCCACCATCCGCCGGATCCGGTCAGCGAGTTTTTCCGAACTCATGCTTTCGCGCATGCGCTCCACCAGCAACGGAAACCCTAGCGGTGTAGGACGTTTGAGCTGATGCACATCCAGTTTCATCCCGTTGATCCGTTCCAATGTCTGTTCCAGGCGACGAATATCCAGTTCTTCCCGTAGGACTTCTTCCCCGGCCTGCGCCAGTAACAGATTGTCGGCGTCGTATTGTTTGAACACTTCGAAGAACAGGCCGCTGGACGCCTGCACCTGTCGGGTGCTTTTCGGCGCACCGGGGTAGCCGGCGAAGACCAGCCCGGCAATCCGCGCGATCTCGCGAAAACGGCGCAATGCCAGTTCACCGGCGTTCAGGCTGGCCAGAACGTCCGCTAATAAATCATCGGCATTGAAGAGATCGGCATTCAAGTACTCGGCCCAATCGATCGGCGTAGCGCTGAGCAATTCCAGGCCGTAATCGTTCACCGCAATGGAAAACGTCACGGGCTGCCGTTGACTGACGCGCCATGCCAACAGGCTCGCCAGGCCCAGATGCACCTGGCGCCCGGCAAACGGATAGAGAAAAAGGTGCCAGCCTTCGCGGGATTTCAGCACTTCGGCCAACAGGTTGTCTGTCGTGGGCAACCCCGACCAGCGCATCTGGGTTTCCAGCAATGGTCGCAAGGCCTGCATTTCCGGGCCGACGAACTCACCCTGCGCCGCCGTACTGAAGCGCCTGACTACGGCTTCGGCCAATTCGTTGGAAAGAGGCATCCGCCCGCCATTCCAGCGTGGTACGGCGGCTTTCTTTGCGGTGCTGCGTTTGACGTAAGCGGTCATGTTTTCCACCCGCACCAGCTCCAGCAAACGCCCGGCGAAGAGAAAACCATCACCGGGTTTGAGCCGCGCAATAAAGCCTTCCTCGACACTGCCCAACTGTTTGCCACCGCCGCCCTTGCTCCAGAATTTCAGATGGATGCTCGCGTCGCTGACAATGGTGCCGATGCTCATGCGATGGCGCCGCGCCAATCGCGCATCCGGTACGCGCCAGACGCCGTGCTCGTCCGGTTCGACCCGGCGATAGTCCGGATAGGCTGTCAGAGACATCCCGCCATGGCGTACGAAAGCCAGCGCCCAAGCCCAATCGGCGGTTGTCAGGTCACGATAAGCCCAGGCGCCGCGGACTTCTTCGTACAACTCATCGGGTAAAAATCCTCCACCCAACGCCATGCTGACCAAATGTTGCACCAGCACATCCAGCGGTTTGTACGGTGAAAGGCGCGGCTCGATGCGTCGTTGCTCGACGGCATCGCGGGCGGCGGCGGCTTCGATCAATTCAAGGCTATGAGTCGGCACCAATGTCACTCGCGACGTGCGTCCCGGCGCGTGGCCTGAGCGCCCGGCGCGTTGCATCAAACGTGCGACGCCTTTGGCCGAGCCGATTTGCAGCACGCGCTCGACCGGCAGGAAATCCACCCCCAGGTCCAGGCTTGAGGTGCAGACCACGGCTTTCAAATGCCCGTTCTTCAAGGCTTGCTCGACCCAGTCGCGAGTCTCGCGAGACAGTGAGCTGTGATGCAAAGCGATCAACCCAGCCCAGTCCGGCCGTGCTTCAAGCAGCGCCTGATACCAGATTTCCGACTGCGCCCGAGTATTGGTGAAGACCAAAGTGCTGGCGCAGGCCTCCAGTTCAGCAACGACCTGCGGCAACATTTTCAGACCGATGTGCCCGGCCCAGGGGAAACGCTCAATGGCCGGTGGGAGGAGGGTGTCGACTTTCAGTGTTTTTTCGCTTTGCCCCTGAATGCTGATGCCGCCGCCCTGTGGGATCAGCACTTGTTCGGCGTGGGATTGATTACCGAGGGTGGCGGACACGCCCCACACGATCAGCCCAGGTTGCCAATGCCGCAGGCGGGCGAGGGCCAACTGCAGTTGCACGCCGCGCTTGTTGCCCAGCAGTTCATGCCATTCATCGACGACGATCATGCGCAGACTCGCCAGCGCCACCTGCGCATCGGCACGAGCGAGCAGCAGGGTCAGGCTTTCCGGGGTGGTAATCAGCGTGGTCGGCAGGCGCCGGCTCTGGCGGGCGCGTTCGCTGCTGCTGGTGTCACCGGTGCGCAGGCCGATGCTCCACGGGATCTGCAAATCATCGACCGGCGCCTGCAAGGCGCGCGCGGTGTCGGCGGCGAGGGCGCGCATGGGCGTGATCCACAGCACGGTCAGCGGTTCGGCCGGTGATTTGCGTTTGCGCGGCGCTTCGACAGGAGGTTGCGAGCGCGCGAAGCGATTGAGTGCCGCGAACCACACGGCATAAGTTTTACCGGCACCCGTGCTGGCGTGGAGCAGCCCGGATTCGCCGTTTTTCACCGCCGCCCACACCTGTTTCTGAAAGGCGAACGGCTTCCAGTCGCGGGCGCTGAACCAGATTTTTGCCAGGTCGGGGGATTTCGCCATGCGGGCTGCGCGCGCTCTGGAGGTGTTCTTCCAGTGACCACGCAGCGGGCGGACAAGTTTGATTTTTCAGGCTGGCACGGTGTGCTTTTTTGTAGGAGTGAGCCTGCTCGCGATAGCGGTGTGTCAGTCACATCAGTGTTGGATGTAATGACGCTATCGCGAGCAGGCTCACTCCTACAGGGGGATTGTGTACGGCGTTATTTCAGGTTACCGCTGAGAAATTGTTTGAGGCGTTCGCTTTTCGGGTTGCCCAGCACTTCTTCGGGGGCGCCTTCTTCTTCCACCAGACCTTGATGCAGAAACAGCACCTGGCTGGAAACTTTACGGGCAAAACTCATCTCATGGGTCACCATGATCATCGTCCGGCCTTCCTCGGCCAGCCCTTGAATCACCTTCAACACTTCCCCCACCAACTCCGGATCCAGCGCCGAGGTCGGTTCATCGAACAACATCACCTCAGGCTCCATCGCCAACGCCCGGGCAATCGCCACGCGCTGTTGCTGCCCGCCGGAGAGAAACGCCGGATATTGATCCGCCACCCGCGCCGGCAAACCGACCTTGTCCAGATAACGCCGCGCACGATCGTCAGCCTCCTGTTTGCTGCAACCCAGCACCCGGCGCGGGGCCATGGTGATGTTTTCCAGCACGGTCATGTGGCTCCACAGGTTGAAATGCTGAAACACCATCGCCAACCGTGTGCGCAAACGTTGCAATTCATCGGCGTCAGCGACGTGCATGCCGTGGCGGTCGGTGACCATGCGGATCGCCTGGCCATCGAGGCTCATGGCGCCGTCGTTGGGTTGTTCGAGAAAGTTGATGCAGCGCAAAAAGGTACTTTTGCCCGAGCCACTGGCGCCGATCAGGCTGATCACGTCGCCGGTCTTGGCCTTGAGCGACACGCCTTTGAGCACCTGATGGTCGCCATAGCTTTTGTGCAGGCCTTCAACGGTCAGTTTGTACATGGGACAGACATCCTCAAGGCGAAAGTAGGTAGCCGCTGCGATAGGCTTCGGCGCCCGCGACGTGGGCGATGACCATGCCGGCGGTGGCCATGCGTCGCAGCGAGCGGGCGTACATCACGCCGGCGCTGGTGCAATGAATGGGGGTGATGCGGTCGTTGATCGGGTCGATGATTTCGGCGATCTGTTGCCCGGCCTCCAGCACTTGCCCGGCCGTGGCGGTGTACACCAGCAGGCCGCCGACTGGGGTGGTCACCGGCTCGACTCCCGCGAGAGGCGTGGCCGGGAACGGCAATGGCGGCTGCGGTTTGGTCTCACCGACGATCGCATCGGACTGGATCAGGTAGTCGATCAGCGCCTGGCAGTCGCGACTGGCCAGCGGATGGCTGACGTCACCCTGGCCGCGCAACTCGACGGTCACCGAGAAACTGCCGAGCGGAATTTCGAAGTGCTCGCCGAAACGTTCCTTCAGTTGCCACCACAGCAGGGTGAAGCATTCATCGAACGACTGGCCGCCGGAATCGGTGGCCAGCAGGCTCGCCTGAGCTTCGATGTAGCGCGCCAGCGGTTCGACCTGCGGCCACGCTTCGGGCGTGGTGTAGAGGTGCACCACCGATTCGAAATCACAGTGCAAGTCCAGCACCATATCCGCGTCGCAGGCCAGCCGTTGCAGGGTCAGGCGTTGGGATTGCAGTTGCGTGCTGGCGGTCTGGCGGGCGAGGGCGTTGCGCAGATGTGTGCGGATCAGTTCGAGGTTGTGCTGCGGATCGTCATTCAGCTTGCCCTCGATGGCGTTGCCGATCTCTTCACTGAGGTCGACAAACCAGCGATTGAAGTTCTGCCCGCTCTCCAGTTCGTAGCGGCCCAGCGGCACATCCATCAGCACTTGTTCGAGGCCGACCGGGTTGGCCACTGGCACCAGCACGATTTCGCTGCGCAGGCGGCCGGCGGCTTCCAGCTCGGCCAGACGTTGCTTGAGGTGCCAGGCGACGAGCATGCCCGGCAATTCGTCGGCATGCAGCGAAGACTGAATGTAAACCTTGCCCTTGGCCTGCTCCGGGCCGAAGTGGAAGCTGTGGATCTGTCGTGCGGTCCCCGGCAGCGGGGCCAGCAAGTCATGGATCAGGTGGCGCATTTGCAGGGTTGTCCTAGTGAGTCGGGCCGAGGAAGGCCAGCCATCGGCGTTCGGCAAGGCGGAACAGGCCGACCAGCGCAAAGGTAATGGTCAGGTAGATCAGCGCGGCGATGCCGAACGACTGAAAGGTCAGGAAGGTCGCCGAGTTGGCGTCCCGCGCAACTTTCAGGATATCGGGGATGGTCGCGGTGAAGGCCACGGTGGTTGAGTGCAGCATCAGGATCACTTCGTTGCTGTAGTAAGGCAACGAACGGCGCAGGGCCGAGGGCATGATCACGTAGGCATACAGCTTCCAACCGGTTAGCCCGTAAGCCTTGGCGGCTTCGACTTCGCCGTGGTTCATGCTGCGAATCGCCCCGGCGAAAATCTCCGTGGTGTAGGCGCAGGTGTTGAGGGCGAAGGCGAGGATTGTGCAGTTCATCGCATCGCGAAAGAAACTGTCGAGCAGCGGCTGCGCACGCACGGCGGCGAGGCTGTAGATCCCGGTGTAGCAAATCAGCAACTGGATATACAGCGGCGTGCCACGGAACAGGTAGGTGTAAAACTGCACCGGCCAGCGAATGTAGAAGTGCGGCGAAACTCGCGCAATCGACAACGGAATCGACACCAGAAAACCGATGAAGATCGAGGCGCTGAGCAGCCACAGCGTCATCGCCAGCCCGGTGATGTTCTGGCCGTCGGTATAAAGGAAGGCGCGCCAGTATTCCTGCAGAAGTTCGATCATCGTACGGCCTCCCGGGCACCGGCGGCGTAGCGGCGTTCGAGCCAGCGCAGGATGAAATTCGAGGCACTGGTGATCAGCAGATAGATCAACGCGGCGAGGACCAGGAAGTAGAACAGTTGGTAGGTGCTTTTACCGGCGTCCTGCGCGGCCTTGACCAGATCGGCCAGACCGATGATCGACACCAGCGCCGTGGCCTTGAGCATCACCATCCAGTTGTTGCCGATGCCCGGCAGGGCAAAACGCATCATTTGCGGGAACACCACGAAGCGAAAGCGCTGGCCGCGTTTAAGGCCATACGCAGTGGCGGCTTCAACCTGCCCGCGTGGTACGGCGAGGATCGCACCACGAAAGGTTTCGGTGAAATACGCGCCATAAATGAAACCCAGGGTCAGCACCCCGGCGCTGAACGGGTCGATTTCGATGTATTCCCATTCCAGGTAATCGGTCAGGGACGTCAGCCAGGTTTGCAGGCTGTAGAAAATCAGCAGCATCAGCACCAGATCCGGCACCCCGCGAATCAGCGTGGTGTAGAGCTGGGCGGGCAGGCGCACCAGTTTGACTTTTGACAGCTTGGCACTGGCGCCGAGCAGGCCGAGCAACACGGCCACCAGCAGCGACAACGCCGATAATTTGATGGTCATCCAGGTGCCTTCCAACAGCAAAGGGCCAAAACCCTTGAGGCTGAAGGCTGCGAGCCCCAGATTTTGTAAGAGGTTTTCAAACATAAATCAGCAACCTGAGCGGATGGAAAAGGCGCCCATCGAGGATGGGCGCCGGGGCATTATTTGCCGCTGTACAGATTCAGATCGCCAAAGTGTTTCTTTTGAATCTCGGCGTATTTGCCATCATCGTGTAACGCTTTGATACCTTTATCTAAAAGCGCTTTCAGCTCAGTGTTACCTTTCTTAATACCGACAGCGGTTTTGGCTGGCAGCAATTCGCTGTCGACTGGCTTGCTGACGTCATAGTCGGCGCCCTGTGGCGACTTCAAAAAGCCCAGTTCGGCTTGCAGCATGTCCTGAATGCCCGCGTCGAGACGGCCGGAGGTCAGGTCGGAATACACCTGATCCTGGTTCTGATAGGCCTGGGTTTTCACGCCGGCCTTGTCCAGCACGGCTTTGGCGTAGGCTTCTTGAATGGTGCCCTGCTCGTAGCCGACGGTTTTGCCCTTGAGGGACGCTACGTCTGCGGTGATACCGGAACCTTTCTTGAACACATAAGCGGTCGGGCCGGAGAACAGCTCGCTGGAGAAATCGATGACTTTTTCGCGGGCCGGGGTCACGGTCATCGACGAGATCACACCGTCGAATTTGTTGGCCTTGAGGCCCGGAATCATGCCGTCGAAGTCACTTTCGACCCACTTGCACTTGACCTTCAGTTCGGCGCAGATCGCGTTGCCCAGGTCGATGTCGAAGCCCACCAGGCTGCCGTCGGCCGCTTTCGACTCAAACGGTGCGTACGAAGGGTCAACGCCAAAGCGCAGCTCTTTGTATTCCTTGGCCAGCGCGGAGCCAGCGGCCATGCACAACGCCAGTGCAGAAAGGGTCAGCAATGCTTTTTTCATTATTCAATCCCTAAGAACCAATATGAGCGCTTGTGGCGCAGAATTATTGTTACTGGAACGCGTACGACCTATAGAAAGTAGCAATTTCCGAACCAGAGTCCCGAACAAGTGTTTTAAAAGGTGAGGAGAGCTACAAGATCAATGGATGAGTGCACGAAAAGGGGCGCGGCAGAAAGCGTGCACTGATTTGTGGCTTATCGGGGACAGGCAAGCAGATCGCTGATCGTTCCCACGCTCTGCGTGGTAATGCAGCCCGGGACGCTCCGCGTCCCCTCCAAGGCCGAACGCGGAGCGTCCGTTGAGGCATTCCCACGCGGAGCGTGGGAACGATCAATGTCCCGGGAAACGGGGTCAGGCCAGCAGATCTTGCAGTGTGGCGAGGCTATCGGCTTCATCCACGGTCTTGTCCTGACGCCAACGCAACATCCGTGGGAAACGCACGGCAATTCCGCTCTTGTGCCGCCGTGAGAGGGCGATGCCTTCGAAACCCAGCTCAAACACCAGACTCGGCTTCACACTGCTCACCGGGCCGAACTTTTCCACGGTAGTCTTGCGCACAATGCTGTCGACCTGGCGCATTTCCTCGTCGGTCAGCCCCGAATACGCCTTGGCGAACGGCACCAGTGCGCGTTGGCTCGACTCGGGCGGGCCGTCCCACACGGCAAAGGTGTAATCGCTGTACAGACTGGCCCGCCGACCGTGGCCGCGCTGCGCGTAAATCAGCACCGCATCGACGCTGAACGGATCGACTTTCCACTTCCACCACACGCCCATGTCCTTGGTGCGGCCAACCCCGTACAGCGAATCCCGCGCCTTGAGCATCATCCCTTCAACGCCCAGTCGCCGTGAGGCTTCGCGCTGGCGGGCGAGGTCGAACCAGTCGCTGCCGGTCAGCACCGGTGAGGGCAGCAGTACCGGGCTGTTACAGCGGGCGATGACCTCTTCCAGTTGCGCGCGGCGCTTGGCTTGCGGCTGGTTACGCCAGTCATCGCCTTGCCATTCGAGCAAGTCGTAGGCGAGCACCACCACCGGCACGTCTTCGAGGATTTTCTTGTCGAGGGTTTTGCGGCCGATGCGTTGTTGCAGCAAGGCGAAGGGTTGCACCGCCGGTGGTTCGGTCGATTGCGGATCAAAGGCGTCTTCAGTGCGCGGATGCGTGCTTTTCCACACGACGATTTCGCCGTCGATCACCGTGCCGTCAGGCAAGCCGTGCACCAATACATCCAGTTCCGGGAAGCGCTCGGTCACAAGTTCCTCGCCCCGCGACCAGATCCACAGCCGGCCTTCACGCTTGACCACTTGTGCGCGGATGCCATCCCATTTCCATTCAATCTGCCAGTTGCTCGCAGGGCCGATCAGCGTTTCAAACTCTTCGACCGGTTGCGACAACGCGTGGGCGAGGAAAAACGGGTAGGGCTGGCCACCGCGCTGGGCATGTTCATCGCTGGACTCAGGGGCGATCAGTTTCAGATAACTGGCCGCACTCGGCCGGTTCGACAGATCGGTGTAACCGACCAAGCGCTGCGCCACACGTTTGCTGTCCAGCCCGGCCATCGAGGCCAAAGCCCGGGTGACCAGTAGTTTCGAGACACCGACGCGGAAACTGCCGGTGATCAATTTGATGCACAGCATCAGGCTCGATCGATCCAGTTGCGCCCACAGGGCAGGCAGTTGTCGGCTCAAGTACTCTGGGGTTTCACCGCGCAACGGCAGGAGTTTTTCTTCGATCCATTCGGCGAGGCCGGCGTCGGAGCTGTGCGGGTTTTCTGCGAGTACCAGGGAAATGGTTTCCGCCAGGTCGCCGACCGCTTGATAGCTTTCCTCGAACAGCCACGGCTCTAGGCCGGAGACTGAGACGGCGAGTTCGCGCAGAATTCGGACCGGCACCAGTTGCCGGGGCCTGCCACCGGAGAGAAAGTACACCGCCCACGCGGCGTCATGCGGTTCAGCCTGGGCGAAGTAGGTCTGCATTGCCGCCAGTTTGGCGTTGCTTGACGTGGTGGCGTCGAGTTCGGCGTACAACTCGGCGAATGCTTTCATGCGGGCATCTCGGCGATGGTCGGTTCGGCAGCGATGTTTTCTTCTTCGTCATCGCCGTATTCGGTATTGAAACCCTGTGCATCCAGACCCTGTTCGCGCAGATGCCGTACGAGCACACCGATCGAACCGTGGGTGACCATCACCCGTTCCGCACCGGTTTGCTCGATCGCCCAGAGCAGGCCGGGCCAGTCGGCGTGATCGGAAAGCACGAAACCGCGATCCACACCGCGCCGCCGTCGGGTACCGCGCAATCGCATCCAGCCACTGGCAAACGCGTCGCTGAACTCGCCGAAGCGGCGCATCCAGGTGCTGCCTCCGGCTGAAGGCGGGGCGATGACCAGGGCCTGGCGCATGATCGGGTCGCTTTTCTTCACGTCTCCAGCGTAGATCGTGGGCGGCAGGTACACGCCAGCCTCGCGATAGACCCGGTTCAGCGGCTCTACCGCGCCGTGGCTGAGGATCGGGCCGAGGCTTTCGTCGATGCCGTGGAGAATTCGCTGGGCCTTGCCGAACGAGTAGCAGAACAACACGCTGGCCTTACCGGCGGCGATATTGGCTGCCCACCACTGATTGATCTCGCTGAACACCTGCGCCTGTGGCTGCCAGCGATAGATCGGCAGGCCGAAGGTCGATTCAGTGATGAAGGTGTGGCAGCGCACCGGTTCGAACGGGGCGCAGGTGCCATCCGGTTCGATCTTGTAATCGCCGGACGCCACCCAGACTTCGCCACCGTATTCCAAGCGTACTTGCGCCGAGCCGAGTACATGCCCGGCCGGATGAAAACTCAAGGTCACGCCGTGGTGGGTCAGGCGCTGGCCGTAGGCGAGGGTTTGCAGATTGATGTCCTGCCCCAGTCGCGCGCGCAAAATCCCTTCGCTGGCGCTGCTGGCGAGGTAATGCTGGTTGCCGGTGCGGGCGTGATCGCCGTGGGCATGGGTAATGACCGAGCGCTCTACGGGGCGCCACGGGTCAATGTAGAAATCCCCGGCAGGGCAATAGAGACCTTCGGGGCGGGCGATAACAAGGTCCATGTCGTTACCAGAAATGGGGGGCTTGTTAGCTATGAGGTTGGCGCGTGTCCGGAAGTTCTATCGACTTTGAAGGGCGACCCTCACCCCAGCCCTCTCCCGGAGGGAGAGGGGGCTGACCGAGGTGTCTGGGAGAGCTACGCCGACGTGAAATACCGAGTCGAGCACAGATTCTGGACCAGATCAAAAGCCCCTCACCCCAGCCCTCTCCCGGAGGGAGAGGGGGCTGACCGAGGTGTCTGGGAG